>NZ_JBVVPN010000007.1:0-68059 GCF_055811035.1 Bradyrhizobium sp. MI1.10 | reverse complement strand
TTTTTACCCGACGCTCAACTGGTTGGGGCGGCCGGCCGGGCCGGGCGCACACCCGGCCGCCCGGGTGCAACCGACCCCCCCCGGGCGGGGCCGCGCCTGGGGGGCGGCCGCCGATTGGCCGTCCCGTAACCTCGATGGTCCCGCCTTGGCGCGGGATGAGGCCGATGATGGTCCGCATCAGCACCGACTTGCCGCCACCGGACGCCCCCACGAGTCCGAGGATCTCACCCCGGCGCACGTCGAGCGACAGATGATCGAGCACGGTCTGCCGGCCGAAGCCGACCACGAGGTCGCGGACGCGGATCGCGAACTGCTCTTGCGATTCGCCCATGATCACATTCCGATCGAGGCGAAGAAGATCGCGAACAGGCCGTCGAGCACGATCACCAGGAAGATCGACTTGACCACCGACGTCGTGGTCTGTCGTCCCAGCGACTCGGCGCTGCCCTTCACGCGCAAGCCCTCGCTGCAGGCGACGATTCCGATCACCAGCGCCATGAACGGCGCCTTCAGGATGCCCACCTCGAAATGGGTGACCGAGATCGCCTCGTGCAGCCTCGCGATGTAGATCGCCGGCGCCATGCCGCCGTAGAACTGCGCGACCAGGCCGCCGCCATAGAGTGCGGCAATCGATCCGATGAAAGCAAGGATCGGCAGCGCAATCACCAGGGCCGCAACCCGCGGCAGGATCAGGACGTGGACGGGATCGAGGCCCATGGTCGAGAGCGCATCAATCTCCTCGCGCATCTTCATCGAGCCGAGCTCGGCGGTGTAGGCGCTTCCCGAGCGGCCGGCGACCATGATGGCAACGATCAGCACCCCGAGCTCGCGCAGCACCAGGATGCCGACCATGTCGACGGTGTAGGACTCCGCGCCGAACCTGCGGAAATGGAAAAATCCCTGCTGGGCGATGATGGCGCCGATCAGGAAGGTGATCAGCACGACGATGGGGATGGCCTGCCAGCCGATGCGATAGAGCTGATAGATCAGCGATGTCAGTCGCAGCGAGCGCGGCCGGCGCAGCACGCCGATCACGGCCATGCACAACGCGCCCAGCATTTGAAGAAAGATCGTGATGTCTTCACGCGCGCCGACCGTGGACTTGCCGAGATCGTTCAGTCTGAGCAGAACCGGGTTAGGTGCAGGCGTCGGCAGCGGCGTGTGGCGGTTGACCTGACGCACCTCGTCCATCAGGCCACTGAAATGGTCGGCGACCCCGATAAATTCGGTCGATCGACCGGACGATGAAGCCCTGCGCGACAGCTTTTCCAGGACCCAGGCGCCGAGCGTGTCGAGCGCGCTGACGCCCGACATGTCCAAGGTCACGGCTCTGGATTGATCGACGTCCGCCCCGACCGACCGGGACAATGTCTCCAGCATCGACACGTTCGCGGCAATCCACGGCCCTTCCGGGCACAATTTCAGCTCTTCGCCGGAGGGCGTTGCCAGCAACAGCGGTTCGGAGTTCACGCTTCCACCTCATCGGGACAACCCGGTCCCCATTCAGCCGGTCATTCTAGGCCAGCATGTGGCAGCCGGTTTGACCTGTCTCAAGACCACGACGCGTCTGCCTCCTTGACGCAAATCAAGCGCGGTCGGACCAGTGGGTCCTAGGTTTGTTTCCATTAACGGGGAAATCAGATCGATGTTCGACAGCGACAGGATGAGCGAAGAACTGCGCACGCTGAAGATCGACGTCACACGCTTGCTGAGCACGGCCGGCGAGGAGATGTTCGACAGTTCGAAAGACCGCGTGGAGGCGCTTGCCGATCAGATCAGGGCCGCGCTCGCCGAGCTCGGCGAGACCGTCGACGAGGAGCAGGAGCAGCTTCAGGGCCTCATTGCGGACCGCCCGATCACATCACTTGCCTCGGCCTTCGCGCTCGGCGTGGTCGCCGGCTTCATGCTGCGGAGGCACTAGGTGAACACGGAAAATGTCGTCAAACATCTGCGTGTGCTCTGGCGTACCGACAGGATCATCGCCGACATCCGGCTGCGCCACCTGCTGATCGGCCTCGGCCTGCGCGCCTTTGCCGCGCTGATCGCCGCCTTCGGGCTCCTGATGCTGGAGCTGTCCGCCTATTTCGCGCTGGTGCAGATCTGGAGTGCCATTGGCGCGGCCGCCATCCTTGGCGCCGTCAATTTTGTCATCGCAGCAATTCTCTTTGTGATTGCCGGCCGCCCGCCTGCAGGCCGCGACATCGAACTCGCCAACGAGATTCACGGCGCATCCATCGAAGCTCTTCAGCTCGAGGCCCGCACATTCCAGGCCCAGCTTTCGGGCGCCGTACATCATCCGCTCAGCACGATCTTGCCGGTGCTGGTGCCGCTGATTGCGGTCCTGATCAAGACCTTGCGGAGAACGGCCAAGGAGTCCCCCGCGGCCAATTCGGCCGAAGCGCGCTCCTGACGGGCGCGCTCAGAGCTTCAGCCTGACGTCGCAAATGTCCGGTTCAGTGGGATCCGGCTTCACCTCGAAGCCGAGCTGCCGGCACATCTCCAGCATCGTGGTGTTCTCCCGGAGTACATCGCCGGAGATCGCTTTGAGCCCCTCCGATCTCGCGTAGTCGATGATCAGCTGCATTAGGGCCCATCCCAGACCCTTGCCCTTGAGATCGGACCGCAGCAGGATTGCATATTCGCCGCTCTCGTAGACCGAGTCCGAATGGAGGCGGACCACGCCGACCATCTCGCCGGTCGCCTCGTCGAATGCGATAAAGGCCATCGCCCGCGCATAGTCGAGTTGGGTCAGGCGCGCGATGAACTCGTGGGTGAACTCCTTCATCGGCGCGAAGAAACGCAGACGAAGATCGTGCGCCGTGACATGACCCAGGAATGCGTGGATGGTCGGCTCGTCCTCCGGACGCAGGGGCCGCGCGAAGATCCGCCAGCCCTCCTTGAGCTTGAGGCGGCGCTCCCATTGCGACGGATAGGCCCGAACGGCGAAGTTGGCGGCGCCGGAGCCGGCGAACTTCCGTTGCGGCAGCCCGACCGCGACGCGGGCATCGACCGCGGTCACGCCGGTTTCGTCCGCGAGCAGCGGATTGATGTCGAATTCGCGGATCTCGGGAATGTCGGCGGCCATCTGCGCCAGCTTGACCAGGACCATGGCGACGGCGTCGGGCTTCACCGCCGGCACGTCCCGGTAAGCGCGAAGCAGCCGTGACACGCGCGTGCGGTCGATCAGGTCGCGGGCCAGTTGCAGATCGAGCGGCGGCAGGGCAAGCGCCTTGTCGTTGATGATCTCGACCGCGGTCCCGCCGCGGCCGAATACCACGACGGTCCCGAAGGTCGGATCGTCGGCGAGGCCCAGGATCAGCTCGCGCGCCTTCGCCTTGACGACCATCGCCTGCACGATGACGCCCTCGATGCGAGCTTGCGGACGCAGCTTTCTTGCCCGAGCGAGAATGTCGGTGGCGGCAGCGCGCACCGCCTCGACCGTCGTCAGATTGAGCACGACACCGCCGACATCGGATTTGTGGACGATGTCGCGCGACATGATCTTCAGCACGACGGTGGCGCCCTGCGCAAAGATGTCTTTCGCGTAGGTCACCGCCTGCTCGACATCGGCCGCGGCGTATGTGGGCACCATCGCGATATCGTAGGCTTCAAGCAGGTGCTTGATCTCGACGGGTTCGAGCCATTGGCGGCCGTCCGCGATGGCAGCAGCTACGATCTGCTTCGCAGCACGTGCGTCCGGCACGAAAGTCTCGGGCATTGCGGGTGGAACCTGGCTCAACTCCTCCACGACTTCGCGATGCCTCACGAGGTACATGAAGCCGCGCACGGCGTCATCCTCGGTCGGATAGTTCGGGATGCCCGCGCCGGACAGTGTTTCGATGATATTCTGGTCTGCTCCGATCCACGAGGCGAGCACGGGCTTGGCCCAACTGCGGTGCTTCTCGCGATATGCCTTGACGCGTTCGGTCACCATCGTTGCGATATCGGCAGCCGAGGCAATCGCGGTCTGCACGTTGAGGACGAGGACCGCGTCGTTGTCGGGATCGCCGAGCAGCACGTCGAGCGCCGCCGCATAGCGCGACGCATCGGCGTCGCCCACGATGTCGACGGGATTTGCGCCGGACCAGTTCGGCGGCAGTGCGTCATCGAGTTTCTTGCGGGCGTCCGCCGAGATGGTCGCCGGAATGCCGCCGAGCTCGACCAACCGGTCGATAGCGAGGACACCGATGCCGCCGCCATTGGTCAGGATGGCGAGGCGCTTTCCCGCCGGCGACTCGACGCGCCCGAGCGTCTCGGCGCAATCGAACAGCTCGCGCAGATCGGAGACCCGCAGGACGCCCGCGCGACGGAACGCCGCGTCATAGACGGCGTCGGCGCCCGCGAGTGCACCGGTATGGGTGGCGGCCGCCTTCGCGCCCTGCGCCATTCGGCCGGACTTCACCACGACAACGGGCTTCACACGCGCCGCGGCACGCGCGGCCGACATGAACTTGCGCGCGTCCTTGATGGCTTCGATGTAGAGCAGAATCGCCCGGGTCTTGTGATCCATCGCGAAATAGTCGAGCAGATCGGCAATATCGACGTCGATCTGATCGCCGATCGAGACGATGCCGGAGAAGCCGACGCCGCGCTGCGCGGCCCAATCGACCATGCCGGCCGCGATCGCGCCTGATTGCGAGATCAGCGCGAGATTCCCCGGCCCCGGCATGTGCGCAGCAAAACTGGCATTGAGGCTCACGCCGGGCATCATGATGCCCAAGCAGTTCGGCCCGATCAGCCGCATGCCGTATTTGCGGGCCGCAGTGATGGCGGCCTCGTGGAGGGACCCCGCTCCGTGACCGAGCCCGGCCGAGACGATCAGGGCGCCCGCCGAGCCGCGCCGCCCGGCTTGATCGACAATGCTCGGAACCGCGCGCGCCGGCGCGGTGATAACCACAAGCTCGGGCACGAACGGCAATTGATCGAGGCTGTCCACGGCCGCGACGCCGCCGATCTCGGCATGGCGCGGATTGACGAGGCCGAACTGTCCCGTGAATCCAGCCTTACGGATGTTCTCCAGAACGGCGCGTCCAACGGAGACCGGGCGGGCGCTCGCACCGACGAGCGCGACCGAACGCGGCGACAGCAGGTTCTTCAGACGATAGGTTGACATGAAAGCAAATGCGCCCGGTCGGTGGCGGTTCCGATGGTTGACGATCAGGCCGATAAACTGGCCACCCGCCTAGTACGAGAGCATAACCCAGCACGGTGGCTCGCCAATGACGGTCTTTGTCACACCGCCCCAAACGATCTCGTTCAGGCGCGAATGATGGTAGGCGCCCATCACGATTGCATCGATGGCATGTGAATTCGCCCAGCTTCCGAGCACCTTGCCAATCGAGCTGCCGCCGCCCGCCACGGTTTCAAACGAGGCGTAGACCCCATGTTCCCTCAAGTGATCGACGAGAGCCGTCCCGGATTGCACGATCGCCTCGGACTTGTCGTCCGCCACGGTCACCACGCGGACCAGGGCTGCTGCCTGAAGGATAGGCAGCGCGTCGCCGACCGCACGCGCCGCACGCGCGGAGTGGTCCCAGGCGATCATGACGTTCTCGAATTCCGGGCGCAGTTCGTCCACATGCTGCTCCGGGCAGAGCAGCACTGGCCGTCCGGATTCGAACAAGAGCGTCTCGATGATGTGCTCGGTTCGGCTGTCGTGCGGCTTCACGGGGACCAGCGTGAGATCGCTGAAGCGCCCGTGCTCGGCCAGGACTGTCGCGATCTGGTCTGCCGGCACCTTGGCCGACCGGCTTTGAGCGCGAATGCCGGTGCGGGAGGTTGCGCGGGTGAACGCACCCAGGAGATCCTGACTGTCGCCCGCCCCAAGCGAGCCGTTTGGCTCGGCCGCATCGGAATCATCGGGGAGCATCACCTTCGGCCGCACGAAAACATCCTCTTCGAGCGCAAGCGCGGTGATCCTGGCGCCGAGGTCGGCGGCAACGGCCACGCATTTCTCGATCGCAGCAAGGGCCGGGCCGCGTGACTGGCCGACGAGCGGCAGAAAGACGTCCTTGATCGGCATCGGGATTCTCCTCAGGCGCCAGAATAGGCCGGCTTTGGTTGGGACGCTTGATCCTCGTCAAGCCCAAGAACTCCGACCGATCGGAAAGGAGACAAGCGTTGACCGAAGTCAAGGACTGGCCGTGATCTGCTTCTATGGATTACCCTGATCGCGGGGCGAGCCGCCTTCCGACGCATCTGGACGTACCAGCTGGAATGACAGACGATTCTGCGACCCAGGACCGGATCTTTGCGGCGCTCACCAATCCCGCGGATCATCCAAACGTGAGGCGGATCGATACGCACGCAGCTTCGGTCTTTCTCGAAGGCAGACGCGCTCTGAAAATCAAGCGCGCCGTGCAATTTCCATTCCTCGATTATTCGACGCTCGAGAAGCGCAAGGCGGCGTGTGAGGAGGAGATCAGGATCAACCGGCCGCTGGCGCCGCAGATCTATCACCGCGTCGTGGCGATCACGGAAGAGCCCGATGGATCGGTGAAGGTGGACGGAAGCGGCCGGCCGATCGAGTTTGCGGTCGAGATGTTGCGCTTCGACGAAAGCCGGACGCTGGATCATCTGGCCAAGTCCGGAGCGCTGGATGACACTTTTGCCTCGGCCGTCGCCGATGCGATCGTGGCTTCCCATGCGCAGGCTGTTCGCGCCGGCGGCAACGCGTGGGTTTCCTCCATCCCTGGGCTGATCGATGGCAACTGCAATGGCCTGCGGACCGGCAATCAATTCGAAGCCGAAGAGATCGCAGAACTCGGCAGAGACTCGCACGCAATGTTCCTCCACCTCCGGCCTTTGCTCGAAGAGCGCGGCCGTCAAGGCTTCGTCCGCCGCTGCCACGGCGATTTGCATCTTGCGAACATCGTGGCGATCGACGAGCAGCCGGTGCTGTTCGACGCCATCGAGTTCGACGCCCAGATGGCAACCACCGACGTGCTCTACGATCTCGCATTCGGATTGATGGACCTGTTGCACCACAATCAACCACGCGCGGCCAACATCGTGCTGAACCGTTATCTCGCCGGGACTCCGGTCGAGAATCTCGACGCGCTCTCCGCACTGCCACTGTTCATGTCCGTCCGGGCGGCGATCCGCGCCCAGGTCGCGCTGGCACGGCTGAAGCCGCCGCATTCTGATGATCCCAGCATTCTCGACGGGGCACGGCGCTATTTTGGCCTTGCGCGCGCGTTGATCCAGCCGCCCGCCCCCCGGCTGATTGCAATCGGTGGACTGTCAGGCACCGGAAAGACGATTTTGGCACGCGCGCTCGCGCCGGACGTTACGCCGCAGCCGGGCGCCGTCGTGCTGCGCAGCGACCTGGTCCGCAAGCAGATGTTCGGGGTCGATGACACGGACCGGCTGCCGGCATCCGCATACACGCCGGAGGTCACGGCCCGCGTTTACGACATGTTGGCTCGTCACGCCGGGCGGGTGCTGGCGCAAGGCCATTCAGCGATCATCGACGGCGTGTTCGCCCGCGCGGGCGAACGAGACACAGTCGCCGCACTGGCGCGCGAGCGCAACGTGCCGCTGAGCGGCCTATTTCTGATTGCGGACCTTGCGACCCGGCAGGCGCGGATCGGCGGCCGCCGGGGCGACGCATCCGACGCCACGCAGGAGGTTGCCGAGCGGCAAGAGCACTATAATATCGGCCATATCGGTTGGGCGACCATCGATGCATCCGGGACGCAAGAGCAGACGCTCCAGAACTGCCGGGACGCGATCGCCGAGAGCAAGTAAGGCAATCTGCAAATGGCGCGACCCAGCACGAATTCGACGGCCGCGCGCGTCAAGCCTGCGGCGAGGCGCAATGCCCTGCCCGGCCGCCTCAGCCCCGGCATGGTCTGCGACACCGCGTTCCGGATCGTCGCCCGCCGTCACCTCGCCGCCGTTCTCGCGCAGCATGACGGCACCTGCCGCGGCGATCCGGAGGCACTGCACCAGATCCGGATTGCACTGACGCATCTGCGCACCGCCATCCGCTTCTTCTCGCCGATGGTCGATGATGCCCTTCGGCCGGAGGTCTGGACCGAACTGAAATGGCTGAACAGCCAGCTCGGCATGGTACGGGATCTGGACGTGGCGATCGAGCGGGTCATCGCCGAGAGTGGAGGCGAGTTGACCGTGATTGCCGAGCTCCAGCACTGGGACGAGAAGCGTGCCGAGAGCCACCGCCTGCTGGCGCGCGCGCTGCAATCCGCGCGATATCGCCGTCTCGTCGAGCAGACGTCAGCCTGGATCGAGAGCGGCCCCTGGTCGACCCGGCGCAGCAGGGAAGCTATCAGGCTACGCCGCTGCACGCTCGCCGACCACGCAACAGAGAAACTCACGGAATGGGAAAAAACGCTGCTCAAGAAAGCACGCAAGCTCCACAAGCTCGATGTCGAGAAACGGCACAAGCTGCGGCTTCTCAACAAGCGGCTGACCTATTCGATCGAGTCGCTGGAGGACCTGTTCGCCGACGAGTCGCTGACGAAGCAGAAGTCGATCCTCAAGCAGTTGCGCAAGGCGCAAAAGTCCCTCGGACAGTTGAATGACGATGCGCGAGGGCAAACCCTGGCGGCGTCATTGAACGAGGCCGTCCCCGAGGCGGGCATTCGCTTCCTCAACCGCAAGCGCGAAAAGAAACTGTTGCGGACCGCCTCGCGTGCCTACCGGAAACTCGACAAGGCCAAGCCGTTCCGCTCCGCCAACCTTGCGCCGAATGCGCAGCCTGAGGATTAGGTGTGGACGTAGTCTCCCGGCGCGTCGGGCAGACCGTCAAGGTCTCCGCCTCCGATCTGCGGCGGATCGCAGGGCGCCCCGGAGCGCGCGGCCAGCCATTCGGCCCATTCCGGCCACCACGATCCCTCGACTTGCGGTGCCAGCTTCATCCATTCGTCCGGACCGACATAGGGCGCATCGGCGGCCTTGATCAGCACATGATAGCTGTGGCCGGGCTCGTCCGGCGGCGCGACGACGCCGGCATTGTGGCCGCCGCTGGTCAACACAAAGGTCACGTCGGCATCGACCTGGTAGTGGATCTTGTAGACGGATCGCCACGGCGCCACGTGATCGGCGAGCGTGCCGACCACGAACATCGGCGCATGGATGTCGGAAAGCGAGACGCTCTTGTCCTCGACACGATAGCGGCCCTCGGCCAGATCGTTGCCCAGGAATAGCTTTCGCAGATACTCCGAGTGCATGCGATAGGGCAGCCGCGTGGCGTCGGCGTTCCAGGCCATCAGGTCGCTCGGTGGCGCGCCCTCGCCCATCAGATAGTCGTGCGACAGCCGCGACCAGATCAGTTCGTTGGAGCGCAACAGCTGGAACGCGCCGGCCATCTGCGTCGTGTCCAGATAGCCCCGCTGCCACATCAGGTCCTCGAGAAAGGCGACCTGGCTCTCGTTGACGAAAAGCGTCAGCTCGCCGGCCTCGGTGAAATCCGTCTGTGCGGCAAGCAGGGTGATCGTGCACAGTCGCTTGTCGCCGTCGCGTGCCATCGCGGCCGCGGCGATCGACAGCAATGTGCCGCCCAGGCAGTAGCCGAGCGCATGGGTGTTCCGGCCCGGCAGGATCCGGCCGATCATGTCCAGCGCCGCCATGACGCCCAGCTTGCGATAGTCGTCGAAGGCGACATCCCGGTCTTTGGCATCCGGATTTCGCCAGGAAATCGCGAATACGGTGAAACCCTGACTGGTCAGATACTTCACCAGAGAATTCTGCGGCGACAGATCGAGGATGTAGTACTTCATGATCCAGGCGGGCACGATCAGGATCGGCTCGGGACGCACTTGCGCAGTCGTGGGTTGGTACTGGATCAGCTCGATCAACTCATTGCGGTAAACGACCTTGCCCGGCGAAGCCGCGACCGTCTCGCCGACGATAAACTGTTCGTCACCCGCTGGCCTTGCGGCGGAGAGCAGGCGCATCAGATCGCTGCACCAGTTCTGCCAGCCGAATACGAAATTCTCCCCGCCGCTCCGGAACGCCTTCTCCAGCACTTGCGGATTGGTCGCCGCGAAATTCGACGGCGCCAGCATGTCAAGCATCTGGCGCATCGAAAATTCGACGATGGCCTCATTTGCGTGCGACACGCCGCGTACGCCGGTCGTGGCATCGTGCCACCAGCGCTCTCCGAGCAGGAATGCCTGCGCAAGCAGATTGAACGGTGCGGCCTCCCACTGTGGCCCCCTGAAGCGACGATCCCGCCCCTGCGGCGCAATCACGGACCACGGCTTTTGCGACGTCGCATGCGCGGCGGCTTCCACAAACTGGCCCATGTCGCGAAGCACGTTGCGCGACATCTCCACCTGACGCTGGGGCGCCGCAGCCAGATGAGAGCTCCAATCGAGCCAGGCGAGCGACAAGGCCAGCGGCGAAATCCCGCCCGTCAACCGCGCCAGCATCGCATGAAACGCGCGGTCAAGAGGGTATGGCTCCGATACAGGCAGGGGATCGGCAGCGACGGGCATTCCGGCCAGCGCTTCGGGGGCCGTCGTAGAGGCTTCGGGCTCAACAACAGGACTGACGGAGAGAGCCTGCGCGGACGGCTCTTCGGGTCTTGGAAATATCTGCACGACGCTCATGGCTGAATGTTCCTGCCCGCTTCTTGGCGGCGTGGCAGCAGGATATGGCGAGGCTTCGGATGCGCGTTGAGCTGCATCAAGTCCGGGCATCGATCACGATTGCTCAACCGGGAAGAGCCCGATTCATCCTTTGACCTGCGTCAAGCCGCAGCACGACGCCAGAGCTAGGCTCCCCGCATCGATATTCGACAAGCCAGCGGAGTCCGGCATGCGCGCCCATCAGATCATGACCCGGTCGGTCATCTCGGTTACCCCAGACACCAGCATCGTGGAGGCGGCAAACATCATGCTGAAGCGGCATGTCAGCGGTCTCACCGTCGTCGACGATGCCGGCAAGCTGGTCGGCGTGGTCTCGGAAGGCGACTTCATCCGCCGCAGCGAAATCGGCACGGGACGCAAGCGAGGACGCTGGCTGCGGTTCATTCTCGGATCCGGCAAATCGGCCAGCGACTTCGTCCACGAGCACGGCCGCAAGGTCTCGGAGGTGATGACCCGTTCACCAGTGACCATCACCGAGGATACGGCGCTCGCCGAGATCGTCGACCTCATGGAACGGAACAACGTGAAGCGTCTGCCGGTGATCCGCGGCGACACGATCGTCGGCATCGTGTCGCGCGCGAACCTGCTCCAGGCGGTGGCGGACCTCGCCCGAGACGTCCCCGACCCGACCGCGGACGACGATCACATTCGCAGCCGCATCATCGATACCATGGAGAAGAACGACTGGTGCCCGTTCGGGCTGAACGTCATCGTCCGCGACGGAATCGTTCATCTCAGCGGCGTCATCACCGAGGAGCGCGTGCGACAGGCCGCGGTCGTCGCAGCGGAGAACGTCAACGGCGTGAAGAAGGTGCATGACCATCTCTGCTGGGTCGACACCATGTCAGGAATATATCTAAACTCGCCCGAGGACGATGACCTCGCCAAGGCAAGCTGACCAAGGCAAGCTGACCAAGGCAAGCTGAGCGCGCACCGATCGCAGTTCAGCGCGGAATGACGGCGGTGGCCTCGATCTCGACTCGCGCCGCCTTCTCGACGAGGCGGACGACCTGAACCAGCGCCATCGCCGGGTAGTGCGCGCCGAAGATGGCGCGGTAGGCCTTGCCGAGCTCTTTCAGGTTCGTCAGGTACTCGTCCATGTCGACGACGTACCAGGTCAGGCGCACCAGATGCTCGGGCTGCGCGCCGGCCTCCGCAAGGATCGCGGCGATGTTGCTCAGGGTTTGGCGCACCTGCGCGACAAAACCCTCCGCGAGACGCTCCTCGGCATCCCAGCCGATGACGCCGCCAGTGACGACGATGCGTCCCTCGGCGGCCATGCCGTTGGCATAGCCTTTCGGCACCGGCCAACCGGACGGCTGGAGCACCTGCGCCCTGGCGCGGGCTTCGTCCTCGGCTGCTGTCGGCAGCACCGCGAGCTGCGGGCCTTTCGGCGTCGTCACGGACAATTCTCTATCCCTCTCTCATTCCGCCGCGACGCCGGAGGACGTCACCGCGGTCTGCGCCAGTTGCCGCAGGGCAAAGCGCTTTAGTTTGCCGGTCTCGGTCTTCGGCAGTTGCGTCACGAACTCGATCGCGCGCGGATATTTGTATGGCGCGATCTCGCGTTTGACATGCTCCTGCAACGCAGCCACGAGCTCGGCGTCCGGCGTAACGCCCGGCGCGGCAACGACATAGGCCTTCACGATCATGCCGCGCGCTTCGTCCGGCGCGCCGACCACCCCGCACTCGAGGACGGAGGGATGCGTAAGCAGCGCCGCCTCGACGTCCGTGCCAGCGATGTTGTAGCCGGCCGACACGATCATGTCGTCTGAGCGCGATTGGTACCAGAAATAGCCGTCGCTATCCATCAGATAGGTGTCGCCGGTGATGTTCCAGCCGTTCTGGACGTATTTGCGCTGCCGCTCGTCGGCGAGATAGCGGCATCCGGTCGGCCCGCGTACCGCGAGCCTTCCCATCGCGCCCGGCGGAACGTCGTTGCCCGAATCATCGACGATCTTCGCCTCATACCCAGGCACCGGCTTGCCCGTCGCACCCGGGCGGATTTCGTCCTCGGTCGCGCTGATGAAGATGTGCAGCAGCTCGGTCGAGCCGATGCCGTCCATCAGCTTGATGCCGGTCGCCTTCAGCCAGGCATCGAATGTCGGCTTGGGCAGCGTCTCGCCGGCGGACACGCATTTGCGGAGCGACGAAATATCGCGGCCCGGAAGCTTGCCAATCATCGCCCGGTACGCGGTCGGGGCGGTGAAACAGACCGTGGTCTTGTACTGCTCGATCGCATTCAGAATGTCGTCGGGCGCCGTCTTCTCCAGAACGACGAACGAGGCGCCGATGTGCATCGGAAACAGCACGCCGCCGAAGCCAAACGTGAAGGCGAGCGGTGCCGAGCCGACGAAGCGATCCTTCTGCTCCGCGCGCAGGATGTTGCGCGCATAGCCATCGCACACCGCCAGCATGTCACGGTGGAAATGCATTGTGCCCTTGGGGTCGCCGGTCGTGCCCGACGTGAAAGCGATCAGGCAGACGTCGTCGGAGGCGGTATCGACAGCTTTGAACTCCGGACTTGCATCCCCCATCAGGGCCTCGAGCGAGTCGTCGGCGCCGTTGCCCCAATAGACTACGCGCTTGAGGTCGGGGGCTGCGGCTTTCGCCTTCTCCATTTCGTCGGCGAGCTTGCCATCGCAGAGCGCGAGTGCGATCTCCGCCTTCTGGATCGGATAGGACAGCTCCTTGGCGCGCAAGAGCGGCATCGTCGCCACGACAATGCCGCCGGCCTTGATCACCGCCAGATAGGTCGCGACCATCATCGGATTGTTGGCCGAGCGTAGCAGCACGCGTCCGCCGGTGACGAGACCAAGCTTGCCGACCAGCACATTGGCTATGCGGTTCACGACCGTTTGCAGCTCACGATAGGTGTAGCTGACCGCCGGGCTGATCACGCAGGGAGCGTCGCCATGTCCCTGCTCGACCCAGCGGTCGAGGAAATAGCTGACGCAGTTGAGGCGGGGCGGATATTGCAGTTCCGGTCGCGTGAAGATGAAGTCCGGCCACAACTCTCGCGGCGGAAGATGCTGCCGCGCGAATGTATCGACATGGGCTGTCGCGGCATTGTCGTCACGCGAGCCCGAGACTTGAACCTTGGCGGCGTTGGCCATCGCACGCTCCTTTCAGCATGGAAAGCACCCGGCAGCACTAACTCGGAAACATTTTAGGCTTAAAGCAATTTCGCGCAATAGCGGATTTTGGGCATCCCGTGCTTTTTCCGGTGGCAAACGGGATGGGCGGGTGCCTCGGCCGCGGACCTAGCCCCGGCGGCGAGCGGCCGATTTCTGCGCCGATGCCTTGGTCTTGGCGAGCAGCCGCATCAATTCGCGCACATCCTTCGGGGTCAGATCAGCGAAGAGATCGGCGATCCAGGTTTCGTGTTCCGCGGCCATTCTGCGAAACTCGGCGCGACCGAGTTTAGTCAGCCGGATCACCTGGACGCGGCGGTCCGTCTCCGACGTGCGGCGGTCGAGATGACCGGATTCCACGAGGCGCTCGACAAGGCCGGTGACGTTGCCGTTCGACACCATCATGCGCTTGGAAACATCGGACAGCGTCATGCCGTCGGGTGCCTTGTCGAGCTGCGCCATCAGGTCGAAACGGGGCAATGTGACGTCGAAGCGCTGCCGCAACCGGCCACGGACCTCGCCCTCGATCAGGGTCGTGCAAGTCAGGAGGCGCAGCCACAGCCGAAGCTCTTCGGCGTGATCCTCCGGAGTTTCGACGGCCTTGGTCTCGGAATCGAGCATATTGATGCAGTCACTCTCGGCCGGCATTGGCGCCCGGCACGGAATCCCAACGTTTTGAGCTTCAAATAAATCGAAGCCGGCTGCAAGCCTAAAGCCGCAACAATCGACCGCATGCCGATTTCTTTAGGCTTCAAATAATTGGCGCGCCGCTTGCATGCACCGCTGCCCGCAGGATGACGAGTTGAGCTTAGCTTGCCGCGGCAGCAATCATCGGCATAAACTTGGATTGGAGCAGCGGCTTGCAACGCAAGTCCTGTTATCACGGGGGACAGATCATGAAGACGCAAATGACGTTGGCCGCAGCCGCCTTGCTGCTTGGCACCGCGGTGAGCCCTTCCCTCGCCCAGGAAAAAATCAAGCTGGGTGTGATCGTGACCCTCTCGGGACCCGCCGCCGCGCTCGGCCAACAGGTTCGCGACGGCTTTGCGCTCGGGGTCAAGGATCTCGGTGGCAAGATGGGCGGCCGCGATGTCGAGGTCGTCGTGGTCGACGACGAGTTGAAGCCGGACGCAGCGGTCACCAAGGTCAAGGGCCTTCTGGAGCGCGACAAGGTCGACTTTGTGGTCGGTCCGATCTTCTCCAACATCCTCCAGGCGATCCACCGGCCGGTGACGGAATCGAAAACCTTCCTGATCAGCCCCAATGCCGGCCCATCGACGTTTGCCGGCAAGGACTGCAATCCGTTCTTCTATGTGACCTCGTATCAGAACGATCAGGTGCACGAGATCCTCGGCAAGGTCGCGCAGGATCGCGGCTACAAACGCATGTATCTGATGGTGCCGAATTATCAGGCCGGCAAGGACTCGGTCGCGGGCTTCAAGCTCGACTACAAGGGTGAGATCGTCGAAGAATCCTACATGCCGCTCAACACGCTGGATTTCCAGCCGGAGCTTTCCAAGATTTCGTCGCAGAAGCCCGATGCGCTCTTCACGTTCATGCCCGGCGGCCTCGGCGTCAATCTCGTCAAGCAATACAAGCAGGCCGGCCTCGCCGACAGCATTCCGGTGCTCTCGGCTTTCACCGTGGATGAATCGACCTTGCCGGCGCAGCAGGACGCCGCAGTCGGCATGTTCGGCGGCGCGAACTGGGCGCCCAATCTCGACAATCCCCAGAACAAGAGGTTCGTCGCTGCCTACGAGGCCGCCTATAATATCGTGCCGGGCACCTACGCCTTCCAGGCGTATGATGCCGCGATGCTGATCGACAGCGCCGTCAAGGCCGTGAAGGGCGATCTCTCGAACAAGGATGCGGTCGCGGCCGCTCTGAAAAAGGCGGACTTCACCTCGCTGCGCGGCGCCTTCAAGTTCAACACCAACGGTTATCCGATCCAGGATTTCTACCTGACCAAGGTCGCCAAGCGCGCGGACGGCAAGTTCCAGACCGAGATCGTCCAAAAAGTCTTCGAGAATTACGGCGACCGCTACGCCAAGGACTGCAAGGCGGCGAACTAAGCCGCACGTCGCGTTGAGGGAGGATCACAATGAAGAGCGAAATCACCGGCATCACGCGCGCCAATGAGGGAATCCAGGGCATCTCCTGGAACATCCTCGGCCAGACCTATGTGCCGAAGAGCAACACGGAGCACAGCTTCTCCTGGCATGCGACGCTGCCGCCGGGCACGTTCGTGCCGCCGCACATCCATCCCGACCAGGATGAATATCTCTATATGCTGGAGGGCAAGCTCGATTTCATGCTCGGCAATTCCGAGTCGCAGGCGACTGCGGGCGACCTGATCCGGCTCGGTATGGGCGTGCCGCACGGCATCTTCAACAAGTCGGAGCAGACCGCGAAAGTGCTGTTCTGGGTGTCACCGACCCGCAAGCTGTTCGACCTGTTCTGGGGCCTTCACAACATGAAGGAACAGAAGCCGGAGGACGTGGTGGCGATGGCCGCCGAGTTCAACATCCACTTCCTGCCGCCGCCTCCCGGCGGCTAGCTTCAGGCGCGCACCGCCGCAAGTCCCGGCACTGCGGCGAAGCCGGCCTTGGTAGCATAGCCGCGCACGATCGCCTCGCGCTGGGAATAGCTCAGCACGTTGTCGACATTGTCGAAACCATCAGGCGCGAGCTGCTCGACGGCGTCGATGACGCCCTCGGGACCGCCGCGCCGGTTGGAGCGGACGATGTCCGCGGTCATGGGCAGGCGCTTCTTCTCGTATTCAAGCAACGCCTGGCGCGGATGCTCGGCGCGCACCAGCGCGTCTGCGAGGCAGCGCGCATCGAGGATTGCCTGCGAGGCGCCATTGGAGCCAACCGGATACATCGGATGCGCGGCGTCACCGAGCAGCGTGACTCTCCCCGACGACCAGTAGGGCAATGGATCGCGGTCGCAGGTCGGATATTCGTAGAACTCGGGCGTGGCGGAGATCAGGCTCTTCACGTCGACGTAAGGCACCGAGAAGCGCGCCACATGCGGCATCAACTCCTCGCGCCGGCCCGGCCGCGACCAGTCTTCCTTGCGCGGCGGCGGGGCATTGCCCTCGCCGACCTTCACCAGCACCGCCCAGTTGGTGAGACGGCTCGCCGGGCTCGATCCCTCCGCGATCGGATAGATCACCACCTTGGCGTTGAGGCCGCCGGCGACGATCATCGACTTGCCGGTGAGGAACAGCGGCCAATCCCGCGCACCGCGCCACAGCATCAGGCCGTTCCAGCACGGCGGCCCCTCGCTCGGGAACAGCGTGTCACGGACCCGCGAATGGATGCCGTCGGCACCAATCAGGATGTCGCCGCGCGCGGTATGGATGTGCGCGCCTGAGCGATCGAAGAAGTAAGCGGTGACGCCGCTCTCGTCCTGCGTGAAGGCGCCGAGGCGGCAGCCGGTGTGGATGGCCTCCGGCCCGAGCCGCTCCTCGACGGCGCGATGGATGACGCCCTGAAGGCGGCCGCGGTGGATCGAGAATTGCGGCACATCGTGGCCGGCGTCGATGCCGCGGGCCTCGCGCCAGACTTCCTGGCCGTGACGGTTGAGGTAATAGAGCTGGTCGGTGCGGATCGCGACATCGTCAAGCTGCTGGAGCAGACCGAGGCCTGCCAGCTCGCGCATGGCATGGGGCAGCGTGTTGATGCCGACGCCAAGCTCGCGGATGGTGTCGGACTGCTCGAAAATCTCGCAAGCGAGGCCCCGCGAGCGCAGCATCAATGCGGTGGTGAGACCACCGATACCGCCACCGACGATAATCGCCTTCATCGCCCTCACTCCACTCGGTACACACCAGGCAATGCGGCCAAAGTCGCACGGGCGGTCACTCCGCCGCAAGCGGCTTTGTCGCCTCCGCCTTGAGCTCGGCCCGGGTCTTGGGCTTAGCCTTAATTCTCAGCTCCTCGAGATCCTGCCGGTCGCGCACGCTGTTGCGGAAAATCTGATCTTTTCCGGGAAGGTATTGCGGCGGACAGAACGCGTCGCCCGCGCCGTACCAGGCCGCCGCCCTCATGGTGAAGGAGGGATCGACCAGATGCGGCCGCCCGAGCGCGACGAGGTCCGCCCGGCCGGCAGCCAGGATGGTGTTGGCCTGGTCCGCCGTCGTGATGTTGCCGACACACATCGTGGCCACGCGCGCCTCATTGCGGACCTGGTCGGAGAACGGCGTCTGGAACATGCGGCCGTAGATCGGCTGCGCATCGCGCACGGTCTGCCCGGTTGAGACGTCGACGAGATCGACGCCGGCTTCGGCAAAAGCGCGCGCGATCGCCACCGCATCGTCGCCGCCGATGCCACCCTCGGCCCAGTCGGTCGCGGAAATGCGCACCGACATCGGCTTGTGCGACGGCCATACGGCCCGCAACGCCCCGAAGACTTCGAGCGGGAAGCGCAGGCGATTGGCGAGCGGGCCGCCATAATCATCGGTCCGCGTATTCGTCAGCGGCGAGATGAAGCTCGCAAGCAAATAGCCGTGGGCGCAGTGCAGTTCGAGCATGTCGAAGCCGCAGCGTTCGCCGC
This sequence comes from Bradyrhizobium sp. MI1.10, assembly GCF_055811035.1. Taxonomy (NCBI): domain Bacteria; kingdom Pseudomonadati; phylum Pseudomonadota; class Alphaproteobacteria; order Hyphomicrobiales; family Nitrobacteraceae; genus Bradyrhizobium; species Bradyrhizobium sp. MI1.10. The sequence goes on along the minus strand of NZ_JBVVPN010000007.1, from coordinate 49,749 downwards.
GCTCGGCCGCGGCGACGAAAGCCTCTCTCACGGCATTCATGCCGGCGCGATCGAGCTCTCGCGGGACCTGGCTGTCGGGGAAATAGGGCAGCGGAGACGCCGAACACACCTCCCAGCCGCCCTCCTCGAGCGGACGATCCATGCCGTCCCACATCAGCTTGGTCGCGCCCTTGCGCCCGGCGTGCCCCAGTTGCAGGCAAATTTTCGCGGCTGAATTGGCATGGACGAAATCAACGATGCGCCGCCAGGACGCCTCCTGCTCGTCATTCCACAGTCCTGTGCAGCCGGGCGTGATGCGGGCGTCGCGGGCAACGCAGGTCATCTCCGTGAAGATCAGGCCGGCACCGCCGATCGCGCGCGATCCATAATGCACCAGGTGGAAATCGGTCGGCACGCCCTCCTTCGCCGAATACATGCACATCGGCGATACCACGGCGCGATTGGCGATCTCCATCTCGCGCAGCCGGAAGGGCTGGAACAGCGGCACCATCGGCTGCTCGGCGTCGACGTCGAAACCGCTGTCACGAACACGCTTGGCAAACGATCTTTCGACCTCCGCCACGAAGTCAGGGGCGCGAAGCTTCAGGTTGTCATAGGTGATCGCCTTCGAGCGCGTCATCACGCCGAAGGCGAACTGCACGGGATCGAAATCCCAGAAGCGGTCGACATGCTCAAACCAGACCAGCGAGACGTCGGCGGCGTGCTGCGTCTTCTCGACCTCTTCGCGGCGGCCGTGCTCGTAGACGTCCAACGCCGCCTTGATGCTGGGCGCCTTCTCCATGGCGTCAGCCAGCGCGATCGCGTCTTCCATCGCGAGCTTGGTGCCCGAGCCGATCGAGAAATGCGCGCTCGCCTTGGCGTCGCCGAGCAGGACCATGTTGTCCTTGACCCAGCGCTTGCTGCGGATCATCGGGAAGTTGCGCCACGTCGAGCGGTTGGTGAGCAATTGGTGCCCGTCGAGGAACCAGCCGAAAATCTCGGCCATTCGCGCAGCAGACTGGGTCTCGTTCAGCCCTGTCAGCCCGGCGCGTTCAAACGTCTCCGGATCGGTCTCGAAAATCCAGGTCGAGTGTCCGGCTTCATATTGATAGGCATGAGCGATGAACGGCCCCCACTCTGTCTCCTGGAAGATGAAGGTGAAGGCATCCAGCGGCCTGGTCGAGCCCATCCAGGCGAACTTGTTGGTACGGAGGTCGACTTCCGGCGCGAAATGATCGACATATTTGTCGCGGAAGCGGCTGTTGATGCCGTCCGCGACCAGGATCAGATCGGCGTCGGCGAAGCGGGATTCATCCTCGACGTCCACTTCGAAATTCAGGACGACGCCCAGTTCGCGCGCGCGCGCCTGGAGGATCAGGAGCAGCTTCTGCCGCGAGCAGCCACAAAAGCCGTTGCCGCCGACCCGATGGACCGTTCCGCGGAAGTGCACGGCGATGTCATCCCAGTAGGCGAATTCCTGGGTGATGCGGCGATAGCTCGGAAGGTCGTGCTTCTCGAAATTATCGAGCGTGGCGTCCGAGAACACCACGCCGAAGCCGAAGGTGTCGTCGGCGCGATTGCGCTCGTACACCGCGATCTCGGCGCTCGGCCGCTGCTTCTTCAGCAGGATTGCAGCGTAGAGACCCGCAGGTCCGCCACCGATGATCGCGACTTTCATGGGAGCCTCGCCAATTCAACCTGCCAAAACTATTTTAAGCCTAAAATAATTTCGCGCAAGTCCCCATTGCGGCATGCTGCCGGCAAAGCCCGGCTTAATCGCCCCTGAAGACCGGCTTGACCTTGTTGGCAAAGGCCTCGAAGGCCCGTTCGAAATCGGCGGTCGTCATGCACAGCGCTTGAGCAACGGCTTCCGCCTCGATCGCCTCCTCCACCGACATCGCCCATTCCATGGCCAGCATCCGCTTGGTCATGGTGTTGGCAAACGTCGGTCCCTCCGCGATTTGCTTGGCCAGCAGCTGTGCCTGGGGCAGCACCTGCTCCGACGTGAGGATACGGCTGAAGAAGCCCCAGCGCTCACCCTCCTCCGCGGTCATGAACCGGCCGGTGTAGAGCAACTCGGAGGCGCGGGACTGTCCGATGATCCGCGGCAGGATCGCGCAGGCGCCCATGTCACAACCGGCTAGGCCCACCTTGTTGAACAGGAATGCAACCTTGGCTCCGCTCGCCGCAAGCCGCATGTCCGACGCCATGGCGATGATCGCGCCCGCCCCGGCGCAAATGCCTTCGACCGCGGCAACGATCGGCTGCGGACAGGCCCGCATCGCCTTGACGAGGTCGCCGGTCATCCGTGTAAACGCCGTCAGCCCCTTGGTGTCCATCTTCACGAGCGGACCGATGATCTCGAACACATCGCCGCCGGACGAGAAATTGGCACCAGCGCCGGTCACGACGATGGACTTGACCGCATCGTCGAAGGCGCAGGCGCGAAAGAAATCGGTGAGTTCGCGATAGCTCTCGAAGGTCAGTGGATTCTTCCGTTCCGGACGATTGAGCGTGACGGTTGCAACACCATCGACGACGGCCAGCAGGAAGTGCTGCGGCGAATAGTCCGCAAGCGGTAAGGTCACGGGATTGGCTGGTCTGCTCATGCGATCTCCTTGGCTTCCTTGCTCCGCGCCTTGGCCATGCGCGCTAAATCTCACCACCGGCAACAGCGATTGCCTGCCCGTTGATTGCGCCGGCGCCCTCGCCGCACAGCCAGAGCACGGCATCCGCGACCTGCTGCGGCGAGATCAATCTCCCTTGCGGATTATGTTTCGCGAGCTCGGCAATGGCCTGCTCGCGGCTACGCCCGGTCTTTTTCATGATGTTCTCGATGCTGCCGGCGACCAGATCGGTGTCGGTGAAACCGGGACACACCGCGTTGACGGTCACGCTGCTGCCAGCCATTTCAATGGCAAGGGACCGCACGAGACCGACCACAGCGTGCTTGGCCGCGGTGTAGGCGCTGACATAGGCATATCCCTTGAGCCCCGCCGTCGACGCGATGGCGACGATCCGGCCATAGGGACGATCCTTCATCCCTGGCAGCACAGCGCTGACAGCATGGACCACGCCCATGAAATTGACGTCCATCATGCGCGCGAACAGGGCACTGTCGGATTTGGCGAACGGCGCGGACTCGGCGCTTCCCGCGTTGGCGATCAGGATATCGATCGGCTGCCGCGCATTCGCTTGAGCGATGGCGGCTTTCAATGAGGTTTCGTGCGAGACGTCGGCGACGGACGCAAAATGGGCAGCTCCTGCGCTGACTGCGTCCTCGAGTGTGGCAGCATCCCGCCCAAGGACGGTCACAGTAGCACCGGCCTCGACGAGCGCTGCTGCGATGGCGCGACCGATGCCGCGACCGCCACCGGTCACCAGCGCGTGCGGCGAATGCGGTAATCCGGACATGCGCTGGCTTCCTTGCATTCTGCTGATCGTCCTCTCGATATATTTTAACCTTCAAACTTTTGCAAACAAAGCGCGACTCGGCCCCGCGAACAACCGTACTCCGACGACCGGCCTGAAAATTGCTTTAAGTTTAAAATTATCTCTTCCCATCCCTCACAGGCCTGTTAGCATCGAAGAGCCAAGCAAAAGGATGTCGCGTGTCGCAGCCTGCGCCCATGATAACAAAGGACGGCCGCTTCGCCTATGAAGCAGCGGGCGATCCGGGCGGGACACCTCTGATTTTCCTGCATGGCATCGGCGGTGCGGCACGGGCCTGGCGGCAGCAGCTTGCCACATTCGGCGACCGCTTCCACGCGATTGCATGGGACATGCCTGGCTATGGCGGCTCGGCGCCGCTCGCCAGCGTCAGCATCGCTGCCCTGGCGGATGCGCTCCAGCAATTCATCGAGCAGCTTGGTGCGAGTAGGCCGATTCTGGTCGGCCATTCCATCGGCGGCATGATCGTCCAGAAATGGCTGGTGCAATCCCCAAACCTAGCGCGCGCGGTCGTGCTGGCGCAGACCAGCCCGGCCTTCGGCAAGGCCGACGGCGATTGGCAGAAATCGTTTATCGCCGCACGGCTCGGGCCGCTCGATCGCGGCGAAACGATGAAGTCGCTGGCGCCCTCTCTGGTGAAGGAACTGGTGGGCGACGATCCTGATCCCAGGGGAATGGAGCTTGCGCGCGAGTGCATGGCAAGCGTGCCCGAGGCGAGCTATCGCGCCATGATGCTGGCCTTGATCGGCTTCGACCAACGCAGCACCCTCAAGGATATTTCGATCCCGACGCTGCTGCTGTCCGGCTCCAAGGACAACAACGCGCCAGCGCCGATGATGGCGAAGACGGCGAGCTACATTCCATCTGTCGAGTATGTCGAGTTGGCCGGTGTCGGCCATCTTGCAAACCTCGAACGCCCCGATGCCTTTGACGAGGCCCTTGGCCGGTTCCTGAACTCCGTCGCGATCAACACGTAGGATGACTGCGCAATGACCATGCAAGTCAGCAAGACCATCGGCGCGACTGACAAGGTCGCGCTGGATGCACCGATCTTCGATCCCGTCGCATTCCGACTGAGCGACGAGCAGGCCGGCATCATCGCGCGGGCGCGCGAGATCGGCCAGAGCGTGTTCGCCGGCCGCGCCGCGACTTACGACCGCGAGGCGATCTTCCCATCAGAGAATTATCGCGACCTGCATCGCGCCGGCTTGCTCGGTATTGCCGTCCCCAAGAAACATGGCGGGCTGGGGGCGAATTATCAAACCTACGCACTGGCGGCAGCCGAAATCGGCCGTTATTGCGGCGCGACTGCGCTCACCTGGAACATGCATGTCTGCTCGACGCTGTGGTCCGGTCCGCTCGCCGACGATCTCGACATGGATGCTGAAACCCGCGCCGAGCACGAGCAGCGGCGTGCAGTCCACTACAAGCGCATCGTCGAGGATGGCGCGATCTATTCGCAGCCTTTCTCGGAGGGCGGTGCGGCAGCGGCAGGCGGCGTCGCTTTCGGCACGGAAGCAAGGCCGGTCGAGGGCGGCTGGATCGTCAACGGCAAGAAGATCTTTGCATCACTCTCCGGTCATGCGGATTATTACGGCGTTCTCTGCACCGAGATCGAGGAAGGCGAGAAGGCTTCGCGCCGCAATACGCTTTACCTCGCCATCCCCTCTAAATCGGAAGGCGTTTCGGTCGTCGGCGACTGGGACCCGCTCGGCATGCGCGGAACCGTCTCGCGCACGCTGCTGTTCAAGGACGTGTTCGTGCCGGCAGATTCGGCGCTGATGCCGCGGGGCGTCTATTTCCAGGCCGCGATGCGCTGGCCGCACATGTTCCTGACGCTGTCGCCGACCTATATGGGCCTTGCGCAAGCCGCCTATGACTTCACCGTGCGTTATCTGCGCGGCGAAGTGCCGGGCATGCCGCCAGTGAAGCGCAGGATGTATCCGACCAAGCAGATTGCGGTCGCGCAGATGCAGATCAAGCTCGAGCAGATCAAGGCGATCTGGTTCCAGGCGGTCACCGAGGCGCGCGCCAATCCGAGCAAGGAGCAGGTACTGCGTGCCTATGCCGCGCAATATTCGGTGATGGAGGGCGCCAATGAGCTCGCCGCGCTCGCGATCCGCACCTGCGGCGGTCAGGCCATGCTCCGCTCGCTGCCGCTCGAGCGGATCTATCGCGACAGCCGCTGCGGCTCTCTGATGTTGCCGTGGACAGCCGAGCTCTGCCTCGACCGGATCGGGCGCGAGGCGCTGTACGAGGCCGGCGAAACGGACGACTGACGGTGGACCTCTGCAGTCTGATCGATCGCAACGCGGCGTTCGCGCCAGACAAGACAGCCGTTGCCTTTGAAGGCAAACGGTTGAGCTATGCAGCGTTCGCTGCGCGCATCGAACGGACCGCCGCGACATTGAAGCAGGAGCTTGGCGTAGGCCGGGGCGACCGCGTTGCGATCCTCAGCCTGAACCGGCCGGACTATCTGGTTCTGCTCTATGCCTGCGCGCGGCTCGGCGCGATGCTGGTGCCCCTGAACTGGCGGCTGGCTGTCGCCGAGCAGCTTTTCATCCTCAACGATGCCGGCGCCAAGGTCCTGATGCTCGAGCAAGCATTTGAGGGGGTACTTGCCGAGCTTGAGGGAACCGCAATCGTCGGGCTCGATTTCGAGCCGCCCTGCGGCACGACGTTCGAAAACCTGTTGGCTCGAAGCCGGGGCACCGGCCGCAACCCGCACACCGATCTCTCCTGTCCGCTTCTCATTGTCTACACATCAGGAACGACCGGACGGCCCAAAGGCGCGGTTCTGCGCCAGGAGGCATTGTTCTGGAACGGCGTCATGAGCCAGCACATGCACAACATGACGTCCGATGACCACGTGCTGACGCTGCTGCCGTTCTTCCACGTCGGCGGCCTCAACATCCAGACTACGGCGGCGCTCCATCTGGGCGCGACGGTCACGGTTCACGCACGCTTCACGCCGGACACCGCGCTTGCGGCCATCGAACGGGAGCGGCCGACCTTAACCGTGATGGTGCCGGCGATCATCCAGGCCGTAAGCGAGCATCCCGCCTGGACCACGACCGACCTTTCGTCACTCAAAGCCGTCGCGACCGGCTCGACTATCGTGCCGCCGCATCTGATCGACCGCTTCGTGGCGCGCGGCGTCCCGGTGCTCCAGGTCTACGGCTCGACGGAAACTTGCCCGATTGCTGTCTACACCCGGCTTGGTGGCGATCTCTCGCGCGCGGGATCGACCGGACTTGCCGGCCTGTGCTGCGAAGCGAAAGTGATTGATCAGGCCGGCAACGAAGTGCCGGCGGGCGCGCCGGGCGAGATCGCGGTGCGCGGCCCCAACGTGTTCTTCGAATATTGGGGCAATGCGGACGCCACGCGCGATGCGCTCCACGACGGCTGGTATCGTACCGGCGATATCGGCCTGTGCGACGCGGACGGCTATTTCTGGGTGCGTGACCGCAAGAAGAACATGATCATTTCCGGCGGCGAGAACGTCTATCCGGCGGAGGTCGAACGCGTCCTGCTCGAACATCCCGATGTCAGCGAATGCGCCGTGATCGGCCGGCCCGATCCACGCTGGGACGAGGTGCCCATCGCCTACGTGATCCCGCGATCCGGCGGTCGACTGGAAGCAGACGCGTTGAAAGTGCATCTCCAGGCACAACTCGCCCGCTACAAGGTCCCGCGTGACATCGTTTTCGTCACGGACCTGCCGCGCACTGCGCTGGGCAAGGTCCAGCATTTCCTGCTGAAGCAGCTTGATGCGCAATCGCGCACGCAAGGAGAAGCATCTTGAAGATTGCGGTTCTGGGGGGAGGAAACGGCTCTTTCGCGGCCGCGGGCGATTTTGCGCTGTCGGGACATGAGGTCCGGCTCTGGCGCCGCGACGCGGATCAGGTCGCAGCACATCGCGCCGCCGGCTCGCGCATCCTGGTGAAGGATCATAACGGCCGTCACGACGTGAAACTGGCGCTGGTGACGACCGGCATTGCCGAGGCCGTCAACGGCGCAGAGCTGATCCTGTGCCCCGCCCCCGCCTTCGCGCAGACTGATATCGCGCGCCTGCTTGCCCCACATCTGCGGGATGGACAGGTCGTGTTTCTGCCGCCGGCGACATTCGGCTCGATGATCTTCGCCCAGGCTGCGCGGGATGCCGGCAACCGCGCCAAGGCGTGCTTTGCCGAAACCGGGACCTTGCCTTGGCTAACCCGCAAGCACGGCCCGTTCGAGGTCGCGATTACCATCCGCGCCAAGCGACTGCCGGTCGGCATTTTCCCGCTCGATCAGGCGCCGCGCGCACTTGAAGTGATTGGACAGGCGTTCCCCGGCGCAATCGAGCCGTGCGGAGATGCTCTCTCCGGTGCGCTAATGAACGCAGGCCCGATTATCCATCCGCCCCTGATCGTGATGAATGCAGGCCCGATCGAGCATTTCGAAAAGTGGGACATCCACAAGGAAGGAACGCAAGCCGCGATTCGTCGGGTCACCGACGCGCTCGACGCCGAACGGATCGCAGTCCGTGAGGCGCTCGGATATGGCGCACCGCATTTTCCGCTCGCCCATCATTACGCCAGGGAAGGCGAGATCTGGATGTACGGCCGCGGCTCGCATGACCGGCTGACCGATTCCGGTGACTGGCGCGAGCGGATCGTGCTGACCGAGCATCGCTACATGAGAGAAGATTTGCGGCTTGGGCTATCGCTGCTGGTCTCCGTCGCCGGCTTGGCGGGCGTGGCTACGCCGCTGGCCAAGGCATTCCTGGCCTTCGGTGGCGCAATCTGCGGTGAGGATTTTACGCAAGGCGGCCGAACCCTCGAGACGCTGGGGCTCGGCAATCTCGACAAGGCCGCTTTGCAGACGCTTCTTCGCAGGGGATTTTGAGCGATGACCAGCCGAGCCACCATCGCCTGTCTCGGGGCCGGCCGCATGGGCCGCGGCATCGCCGTCGCGTTTGCCTATGCCGGGCATACGGTCACGATGATCGACATCAAGGCCCGTTCAGCGGAAGATTTCGCCAGGCTGCAGGCAGATGCGCTCGGCGAAATCAGCAAGACCTTTGCCAGCCTGGCGAAGCTGGGGCTACTGATCGAGACGGATGTCGACCCGCTGATCGCGCGGGTCTCGGTGGTGCCTGCCAGCCAGAGCGGTGCGGCACTGTCCAATGCTGGAATAGTCTTTGAAGGAGTCCCCGAAGTCGTCGGGCTCAAGCGGGATGTGCTGGGGGCGGCCTCACAACAAGTCGGCCCCGATACGATCATCGCATCGACCACGTCGACCATTCTCGTCGACGACCTCTCAGGCGCGATCGTGAATCCCCGCCGTTTCCTCAATGTGCACTGGCTCAATCCGGCCTATCTGATTCCGCTGGTGGAGATTTCGCCCGGTAAGGCCACCGATCCAGGCATCGTCGAGGAGGTCAAGGCGCTGCTCGAAGGCATCGGCAAGGTGCCGGTGGTGTGCGCGGCGACACCCGGCTTCATCGTCCCGCGCATCCAGGCGCTGGCGATGAACGAGGCCGCGCGCATGGTCGAGGAAGGCGTCGCCAGCGCCGAGGAGATCGACAAGGCGATCCGCTACGGTTTCGGCTTTCGATATGCCGTGCTCGGCCTGCTCGAATTCATCGACTGGGGCGGCGGCGACATCCTCTACTACGCCAGTCGTTATCTCGAGGGCGCACTCGGCAGCGACCGCTATCGTGCGCCGGAGGTCATTTCGCGGAACATGCAGGAGGGCCGGATTGGCCTGCGCACGGGTGCCGGCTTTCTGGATTATTCAGGCATGGACGTTGATGCCTATCGGGTGAAGCGGCTTCAGGCCATGGTCGACCTGCTCCGTCACTTTGACCTTGCTAGGCCACCGGTGCTCGATCGGAACTAGCCGAAGACGTCCTGAAGCACCCCTTCACGCACCACCGCGACGCCATCGAGCTCGATCGTCGTCCCCATCATCGGCAGATCGAAATGGCCCGCCGTGTAACGGCCGGCGAATTCGTTGGCACCGGTCGAGAACAGGAAGTTGCCGGAGACGGCACGAATTTCAGTGCCGTTGGTGTCGCGCTGGTCATACATCGACAGCGCCTCGTAGCGCGCGCCCGGATTCATGCCGAAACCGACATGCGATACCGCATAGGCTTCCCGATCGCCCCAGGCGGCAAGATAGGCACGCATCATCGCGGCATCCGTGCCCTCTCCTTCCAGCTCGACCACATAATCGTCCTTCAGTGTCATCTTCACCGGCGAGGTCAGGTAACGCTTGAAGGTCAGGTTGATGTCGCCTGGCGCCATCACCAGCGTGCCATTGATCGTTCCGCTCTTGGGGAAGCTGACGACGATGCCGCCGGGCCAATGCGCCAGCGTCCCAGGCTTGTCCGTCCAGCCCCACACGCCGACCGTGGACGCGCCGACCATATCGACGTCGAGCGCCGTGCCGGCCTTTGACGTCACCTGCATCCGCTTGGTCCCGCGCAGCATCTTCGCCGCTGCGCGAACGCGCTTCTCGAGCGCGGGATCCGGCACCATCCGCTCCAGCGCCTCGGGATGCTCGTTGGAGATCACCAGGATACGCGCGCCGGCTTTGAGGATCTCGGGTGTCTCCACCGCATGCATCAGGCCCTCGATGGTGCAATCCACCACAAAACCGGCCTGTTGAAGCGCGGTGATGACCGGGCCGAGCCGCTGGATCGCCTCGCTCGCCCCTGTCGAGCGAACCGGAACGATATTCCGGTTACGCGGGGTCGGCATGACCACGTGAAACGGTCGCGCGCCCATCCGCAGCAGCGCGAGCTCCGCCAAGTGAACATTCAACGCACGTGACTGGGTTTCCGAGAGGATCGCCGCGGTATCGCCGGCCTTGACGGCGCATCGCTCAAAAATCTCGCAAAATGCGTCGATCCATTTTGCCTCGATGCGATCAGCCAGCATGGTCTACTCCCGGTCTTCCTGTTTCTTCTTCGTCAGTTCATGCTTCGGGGAAACCCCGCAGCAGGTACGCGCGCACTGCCCCCAGCAGACCATTGAGGATGAGGCCCAGCAGCGAGATCGTGATCAGCGGCACGAACATGTCGACGGCCTGAAAGGTCCGGGCCGCCGTGACGAGCACATGTCCGAGCCCGTCGCTCGACGTGATCATCTCCGCCAGAAACACCACGATGCAGGAAATGACAAGGCCGATCCGGCAACCGGTCAGGATCGACGGCATCGCGGCCGGGAGCACCACCTTGAACAGGATCTCATAGCGCGGCGTTCCCGCCGCCATGGCCGACCAGATCAGCTTCTGCTCCACAGTTGACGCACCGTAATAAGTAGAGAGCAAGATGGGAAAGAGTGCGTCCGCCGCCACCAGCGTGATCTTCGATCCGTGGCCGAAACCGAGCAGCAGCAGCAAAGCTGGATAGAGCGCTACCTTGGGCAAGGGCGCGAGCACGCGCACGATCGGCCGGACCACGGCGTTGATAGCCGGACTGGCTGCGGCGGCGATGCCGGTGCTGACACCGAGGACGACCGCAATCGCGAAGCCGGCAAACAACCGGAACAGGGTCGCCGCGATCTCCTGCTGGAACGTCCATGTCACGAGTTGCTGAAGCAACCTGCTGAAGACATATCCGGGCGGCGGCAGCAACACCGCAGGCGCAAAGCCAAATGATACAAGGCCTTGCCACAGCGCGATCACCAGCACGATCGGCGCAAGCCCGAGGATGATGCTGGTGGAGCGAAGCTGCGGGATCATGAGAAGCTCAGCGGCATGTCGAACTGCGGTTCGGACCAGCGCACCAGCCTTGCGCGGACCCGCTCGAAGATCGCATCGAGGCAAATTCCCATCGCCCCCACGATGATGATCATCGCAAAGACGGTGTCGTATTGGCCCATGTCGAGCGCGTTGAACAAGATGTTGCCGGCGCCGGACTGACGAGCGATCATCTCGCTCGTAATCATCGTGATCAGCGCTAGCACGAGTCCAGTGCGGCAACCGGTCAGAATTTCCGGCAGCGCCGCCGGCAGTACGATCCGGACCAGCCGTTGCGCAGGCGAAAGCCCCATCGCGGCGCCCGACCATAGCATCTTCTCTTCCACCGCCTTGGCGCCCTCGAAGCTGTGATAGATGACGGGCAGGCTGACGCCGAGAAAGATCACCAGCGTCTTCGTGATGTCACCGACGCCCAGCCACAGCATGATGATCGGCATCAAGGCGGCCTTCGGCACCGGGTAGATCACCATCAGGAGCGGATTGAAGAACGCCGCGACGGCCCGGCTGCGACCCATCAACAGGCCGAGTGGGATCGAAACCGATACCGCTATGCCAAACCCGACCGCCATGCGGCGGAGCGAGGCCAGGATGTTGATCAGAGCTTCCTTGTCTCCGAGGATGTCCGGGATTGCACGGATTGCCTCGATCGCCGTCGGGAAGCTGTCGTTCTTGAGCGCGAGTGACGCAACCTGCCATGCCGCCAGAAGCCCGATACAGGCAAACACCGGAGCGGCACGCTTGCCCAAGGCCGCCAGCGACGTCACGACCGCGATCCCGTCTCGTCGACCTCGTCGAACATGCGCTCGATATCGACAACGTATTTCTGGTAGCGGGGGTCGAGCAGCAGCTCGCTGCGTCGGCGCGGCCGCGGCAGATCGATGTCGATCACCTCGCGGATACGGCCGGGAGACTTCGACATCATCACGACCTTGTCCGAGAGGAAAACCGCTTCGTCCACAGAATGCGTGACGAACAGCACCGTCTTGCGATCACGCTCCCAGATGTTCAACAGATCGTTCTGCAGGCGCGTTCGCGTGTGAGCATCGAGCGCGCCGAACGGCTCGTCCATCAACAGAACCTCAGGATGGTAAGCCAGCGTTCGAGCCAGCGCCACGCGCTGCTTCATGCCGCCGGACAGTTCCTTGGGATAGAAGTTCTCATAGCCCTTGAGCCCGACCATTTCGATCAGGGCCCGGCTCTGGGCTTCCGCCTCGGTGGTGCGCACGCCCTGCTGGCGAGGGCCGTACATCACGTTACCCAGCACGGTCTTCCACGGAAACAACGCGAACTCCTGGAACACCGGACCGCGATCCGGCCCTGGTCCCGTGATCGTCCGTCCCCTGATCTTCGCTGAGCCGCTGGTCGGGCTGACGAAGCCGCCGACGACGTAAAGCAATGTCGACTTGCCGCAGCCCGACGGACCAAGGATGGAGACGAAGGCTCCCTCCTCGATCGCCAGAGAGATGTCCGATAGCGCCACATGGTCCTTGCGCGCCGAGGTCTGAAATACCTGCGAGACGCTCTCGATCTCGATGATTGCAGAAGCCGGTTTTTGCGGCGTCACCGGTCTCACCCATTCGCTCGATCTCGAAGGCACTACCTTCATCTCGCCTCACTTCATGCGCGCGAACCCTGCGCAACAGGCTTGCTGAACATCCTCCGTCAGCGACGCGAGCTTAGCAAGAAACTTGCCAGACCAGTGGCTGTTTCCGGCAGGTTCGCCGCGTCAACCGAACCAGGGCCATTCTGCGGGCCCCTCATGTGTGACGGCCCCGCCCGGTGCCTGGCCAACCAATCGGGCATATTTCGCCAGCGCACCGGCACGGTGACGAGGCGGACGCGGCTTCCAATCGTGTCGGCGAGCCGTGAGTTCCTGCTCATCGACCAGCATATCCATCCGCCGGTTTGCGGCATCAATCCGGATCCTGTCGCCATCGCGTACCAGCGCCAGCGGACCGCCGACGAAGGCTTCGGGAGACACATAGCCGATGCACATTCCGCGGGTGGCGCCGGAGAACCGTCCATCCGTGATCAGGGCCACCTTTTCGCCCATGCCCTGTCCGTAGATCAGCGCGGTAACGCCGAGCATCTCGCGCATGCCGGGGCCGCCCACCGGCCCCTCGTTGCGGATCACGAGAACCTCGCCCGCCTGATAGGTGCGATCACGAACCGCCGCGACGCAGGCCTCCTCGTCTTCGAAAACGCGCGCTACGCCTTCAAAGAACTGGCTCTTCAGTCCCGCAACCTTGATGACGGCGCCATCGGGACAGAGGTTTCCCTTCAGCACCGCGACGCCGCCATCAGGCATGATTGGCGCGCGAGTTGCGTAAACGACCTCTCCGTCAGGTGCGTTGGCGGCGCCATATTCTTCGGCAAGTGTACGGCCCGTGATCGACAGGCAACTGCCATCAATATGCCCGCTCTGGATCAACTCCCGGATGACAACGGCAGCGCCGCCGATATCGTAGACATCCTTCGCCGTATATTTGCCTCCCGGCCGCAGGTTTCCGATCAGCGGCGTCCTGGCAAAAACCTCGCCGACATCATCGATCGTGAATGCGATCCCGGCCTCGTTCGCGATCGCTGGCAGATGCAGCGCAGCATTGGTCGAACCGCCCGTGGCGGCCACAATTGCCGCGCCGTTTTCCAGCGATTTCCGCGTCACGACGTCGCGCGGCAAAGGCCCGCCGCGCTCCAGCATCTCCATGATGAGGCGCCCGGCTCGCCTGGATATCTGCGCGCGCTCGGCATAGACACCCGGCACCATCGACACGTTGGGAATGGTGAGGCCCATCGCTTCTGAGACCATCCCCATGGTGTTGGCAGTGAATTGGCCGGCGCACGCGCCGATGGTCGGCAGGCAGGCCCGCTCAATCCGCTCGAGCGTGGCACTGTCGATCTCTCCGGTCATGAAGCTGCCGACAGCTTCGTAGGAGTCGAGCACGGTGAGGGTCCGCCCGTCCATACGGCCCGGCAGCGCGCTGCCGCCATAGATGAAAATGGACGGGACGTTGCACCGGACCATGCCCATCATCACGCCGGGCAGCGTTTTGTCGCATCCGCCGTAACCGATCAATGCGTCGTAGGCCAGACCATGGACGACGGCTTCGATCGAGTCGGCAATCAGCTCGCGCGAAAACAGGGAGAACTTCATCCCCTCGTGATTCATGCTGATACCGTCGGAAACCGACACGGTCGAAAACTCGCGCGGCGTACCGCCGGCCTCCTCGATTCCCATCTTGGCCGCCGCGACCTGAAAGTCGTGCGTCATGTTGCAGGGTGTCTGTTCGCCCTTCATGCTGACGACGCCGACCATCGGCTTGGCAATCGCTGCGTCGTCGAGCCCCATGGCGCGCATGAACGCGCGGTGCGGAGCCCGGTCGAGACCATCCGTCGTGATCCGAGATCGGAGCTTCTTCATACGTGCTTCTTCTTCATGCAACGTCCCGGATCATCCTGGACGCCGCGACCTTCTCGCTCGGTTCATTCGCCCGATCGCCTATTGCAGCGGAGCGACAATCGTCGAATGCTTGAATTGCGCGACATCCAATTTTGGCAGCATTCCGGTCTCCGCGTAGATGTCCAGCATCTTCTGGATCGCGGGGAAATTCGGTGCCGCACCCGGATCGCGACCGAAATCATTGTCCTTGAGCAGATAGGTCTCGAGAACCGGAATAGGTGCCTTCAGGACTTCGTTGACGACCTTCAACGTCTCTTCGCGGTTGGCCAGTGCTTTCTTCATGCCAGACGTAATGTCACGCACGTAAGCCTTGACCAATTCCGGATTCTTGTCGACGAAATCGGCACGGCAGGCTTCCAGGATGTGCACGATGTTCGGCATCGCCTGCGATAGCGAGAACAGTTTGCGCGTGCCGCCCTTTGCCTCCGCGCGCGCGGCAAACGGCTGGTTCATGTTGACCGCATCGACGCGGCCCTGCCGCAACGCATCTTCGGAGACGGCAAAGCCGACCTCGACCAGCTTGATGTCCTTGGCCGGATCGATGCCATTCTGCTTCAGCAACAGATTGAACGGGCCTTGCGTGCCGCCGCCGATCACGGAAATTCCGACCGTCTTGCCTTTGAGATCGGCGATCGTCTTGATCGGGGAGTCGTCCATGACAGCCCAGTAGACCGAGAAACCACCGGCCTTCTCGAAGACATGCTGCGCCACGATGTAGGCCTTGAGGTTGCCGCCAACCACGCCGTTGGCGAGCGACAGCGGCGCCTGGGTCGCGCAATCCAGCGCGCCCGCTGCCAACGCCTGCGTCATCGGAGCGGTGCCCTGAAACTGGGTCCATTCGATGTTGTAGGCCTTGCCGATGTTGGGAAACTCAGCCGGGCGGCGCATCATCCAGTATTTGGATTCCTCGGCCGGAATGGTCCAGCCGACGCGAATTGTCTGCTGCGCCCATGACGGGTCCGCGCTCGCGCTCACGGCCGCTGCCACCCCCAAAGCCAGGATCCACTTCGAAACGGTTCGCATCGTGCCCACTCCGCTGCCCAGGCGCCGACCGGCGCTATCCAACCCGACCGCGGCAAATGTTTCATGGTTCAAACAATCAAGCAAGCCATGCAGGCCGGGCGGTTTCGTCGTGGGATACACCATGTATGGTAATGAAACGTCGCGCGGCGTCGCGGAGCGAGAGATGGAGGCAACCTATGGCTGAAGGGAGCAAGACAAACCCGCAGGACGTCGAGCGGCTCGGCTATCTCGGACTTGGACTGATGGGGACACCCATGAGCCGGCGCCTGCTCAACACCGGCCATCAGATCACTGTCTGGAACCGTTCGGAAGGGAAGATGGCCGCACTCGTGGAAGCCGGTGCCAGGCGCGCAGCCACCCCCCGCGACTTGATGGAGAGCTCGGACATCGTCTTCATGTGCGTGACGGATGCGGCTGCCGTGGAAGAGGTGATCTTCGGGCCCGAGAGCATCTCAACTGCGCCCGGCGCGGGTAAGCTCGTGGTCGACTTCTCCTCGATCCATCCTGACGCCGCACGGGACCTTGCAACGCGATTGTTAGCTGCGAACGGCGCGGGCTGGATCGATGCGCCGGTCTCCGGTGGTACCAAGGGCGCCGAGGAAGGCACGCTTGCCATCATGGCCGGCGGAAAAGCCGGCGACGTCGAGCGGGTCCGCCCCTACGTGCTGGCCATGGCACGCAGGTTCACCCATATGGGCCCGACCGGCGCGGGGCAGACCACAAAGCTGTGCAACCAGGTGATCGTCGGATGCGCAATGGCCGTTCTTGCGGAGGCAACACGCCTTGCCGTGAACGCCGGAATCGATGCCAACCGGTTGCCCGAAGCACTCGCCGGCGGCTTCGCGGATTCCATTCCGTTGCAGCTGTTCGTTCCACGGATGGTCCAGGGCATTCACTCACCGCCGCTTGGTCATATCGCTACAATGCTCAAGGACCTCGATACCGTCGCCGATGTCGCGCAGACGACGTCGACGCCGGTGCCCATGGCTTCGCTCGCAGGACAACTTTTCAGGCTCGCCAAGGCCGCGCGAGGCGCGGATGCGGATGCGCTCGAAATCTATAAGCTTTCGGCGGGGAGCGCTGAACCGTCCAGCGCGAACTGAAGCACGCTTGCTGTGACTGCTTGCGCTAACCGTCGGCGAGAAATCGGCCGAACGCGCCGCGCGCGAACAGCAGCGGCTCCTTCGTGTTGTAAGTATAGGCCTCGACTGCACCGAGAAAGATCACGTGGTCGCCGCCGTAATAGCGATTGACCGAGCGGCATTGAAAATTGGCAACGCTCTCGGCGAGCACCGGCGCGCTGCCGAGGCCCGGCGTCCAGTCGACACCGGTGAACTTGTCATCAGACGATTTGGCGAATTTGCTCGCAAGCGCCTGTTGCGAAACGCCAAGAACGTTGACGGTGAAATGACTGGCGTTCTGGAAGATGGTCAGACTAGAGGAATAGACGACCAGGCTCCAAAGAACCAACGGCGGATTCAGCGAGACCGACGCGAACGAATTGCACGTCAGGCCATAGGGCTTGCCGTCGGGAGCCGCGGCCGTGATGATCGTCACCCCCGTGGCGTAGGTGCCGAGCGCGCTGCGAAAATCGCGGGGATCGATCGGCGAGCTGTCGCTCGCGAGTTCGTTGGCCGGATCGGGAACGGCCGGCTGCTTCGGCAGATCATTCATCGGCCGGCCTCACAGCGTGAGATTCTCGGACGGCAGGCCTAGCGCCACACGTCCATAATTGGTCCCTGCCGCATCGAAATTGAACGCGAGATGCGAATTGATCGCGTGCGCATCGCGGAATTGCCGCTGCAACGCGCCCGTCGTGAACAGGCCTCGTGCTCCGCTCGCGGCAAACAGCATCGACACCGCATCCGTGCAGAAGTTTACTGAAAAAGCACCGTCGCGCCGATATCTGGTCTTGGTCGCCATATCGGGGATATGACCCCGCCGTGCATCCTCCATGGCATTCAGACAGGCCGAGCGCATGATCAAGCGTGCAGCGTCGATCTTCGCCGAGGCCTCGGCGATCTTGATTTGGGTGCTTTGAAAGTCGCTCAGCTTGGCGTGATTGTAGGTGGAAATGCGATGACGGACGACCTCCGCATAATCGTCGAGACACGCCTGCGCGTTCCCCAGCGCGACGCCGGACAGGACATAGGGAAACAGCGAGAACACGGGGAGGGCATACAGCGGGTTGGGATTGAGCTTGCTTCCCGGCGTCGGACCGCCGTCAAGATCGCCGACTGCAACCGTCATGTCCTCGGGCACGAAAGCGTCCCTGACTTCTACGTCGCAGGACCCTGTCCCGCGCAGACCCGCGACATTCCAGGTGTCGAGGACCTTGTAGTCGGCTTTCGGCAGCAGAAATATCCGATACTCGATGCCGTCTGCCTCGTCGTCGGAGTAGACCACGCTTGCCAGCATGTTCCACGCGCAAGAGGCAACGCCCGAGGAGAACGGCCAGCTGCCATGGAGCCGGTATCCGCCCTCGACTCTCGTGGCACGTCCGGCCGGAAAAATGAACGAGGACGCGATCAGCGTGTCCGGATCACGGCCCCAGACCAGATCCTGCGCCGTCGGCTCGAACATGCCGAGCATCCAGTGATGGCTCGCCAGATTGGCCAGATTCCAGGCCACCGAGGCGTCTGCTTGTCCGAGCAGGTCCGCGCAATCGATCAAGGCGACATAATCGAGTTCTGCGCCGCCAATGCGCCTCGGCTGAAGCATCCGGAACAGGCCCGCGTCGTGCAGATCCTGCTCCGTTTCGGGCGGCAAATGCCGCAACTCTTCCGTCCGCGCCGCCCGCTCTCGCAGCCGTGGGACGAGCGCCCGGGCCTTCCCGACCATTGCCGCATGGGCAGGTTCATCGGATTGCACCGCCGCGGGCCGGCCCACGCTCGGCTCTTGACCAGGCGCCATTCGTATCCCTCGCTTTACGCATTTATGCGGCGAGACCTTTGCCAAATCAAGCGGAGCCAGCGCCGTCTGGATATGGCCGCCCTGAACAGGCGGCCCGGGAAGGATGCGATGCCGCGATGGTGGCGGCATCCCCAAAGCCGTGATCCGCCAGCCGTGCGAGGCCTCGCCTGTAGGATTACCCTCCAGGCTCAGCCCGACGTGGAGGGTTTGCCCGAGCCGAAGACGCCCTTTTGGGTGAACTGGGATATCCGACGCTCGTCGTAACCGAGCGTGTCACGCAAGACCTGCTCCGTATGCTCGCCCAGCAACGGAGCAGCCACAGGATCAATCGGGCCGGTCAAGCTCATGGCAATCGGCGGCTCGATGTTCGGGACCCACTCTGCCGTACGATGCGGAATCCGGTTCAAGCGATGGCGCTCTCGCGCCTCCGGTGCATTGAACCCCTCCTCGACCGTTCGGAGATAGCCGACCGGGATATTGGCCAGCTTCATCTTGGTCATCCAGTTCTCGAGAGTATCGCTCGCGAAGACCTCCGCGATGGCTGCCCGCAGAAGCTCCTTGTTCTCGGAACGCGCCTTGCGCGAGGCAAACTGCGGATCGGTGATCAGATCCGGCCGGTTCAGCACCTCAACAACCAGTCGGCGATAGAGCCGGTCGTTCGCGCAGGCCATGTAAAGCGGTCCATCGGACGCCTCGTACACGCCGACGGTAGGTGAGCCACTCGGCGAATTACCAAACCGGCCGGGATTTTCGCCGTTGATCAGATAGGCCATGCCATAGAAGCCGGTCATGCCCATCGCGACGTCGAACAGGGCGACCTCGACATGCTGGCCGCGGCCGAGCCGATCCCGCGCCAACAGCGCCATCAGGATGGCGTTGCAGGCAGACATCCCCGTCGCCATGTCTACGATCGGCGGGCCGGTGCGAACCGCCGGGCCATCAGCAAATCCGTTGAGCGACATGAAGCCGCTTTCCGCCTGCGTGATCGGATCAAAGCCGGGACGCGAGGCAAACGGTCCGGTGCGCCCGTAGGCGGAGATCGAGCAATAGACTAGCCGCGGATTGAGCCGCGCAACACTTTCATAGTCCAGCCCAAATTTCTTCATGACCCCGCTGGAGAAGTTCTCGACGACCACGTCGGCCTTGCGAATCAAATCCAGCGCGATCTCACGAGCCTCCGGCACGGTAAGGTCAAGCGCGATGCCACGCTTGTTGCGATTGAGGCTCAGATAGGCAGCACTCTCGCCACCGATCTCGGCGTGTTCATACGCACGCGTGTCATCGCCCCCGTCTGGATTCTCGATCTTGATGACGTGCGCGCCGAAATCAGCAAGCGTCTGCGTACAAGCCGGGCCGGCAACCACACGCGTGAAATCGACGACCAGCAGACCATCGAGCGCGGTAGGCGCGCCCGTCGCCCGCGACGAACGTTCCGGCAATTGAGGCTTGGTGGGCATCGACGGCGCTCCCTTACATCGGCTTATGGTTGCCGAATTTCCCGCAGGAGCAAACTTAAAGCCCGGCACCGCCGACTTCGCAAGTCCTTCGCCCGCATCGCTTCAATACGCAAAAAGGGCCCGGCAGCTATCAAGCTGCCGGGCCCTTGAACGTTCCGTGTTGCGCTTCATCTCGCGCGAACCATTTTTACGTCGCGTGAATCGCGTTCCGCACCACGGGAAACCTGGCTCCATTCGTTCAGCGAAGCCGCTTTCGCCAGTAAAGCGTATGCGGCCAAGCCCAGGGCACATGGGGTTCGAAGAGCCGATAGCCCCCCGGATGAAGTTATTGGCAGACACCGGATTGTCCGTCGTATCCGAGACGATGCTGTCCCATCCAATACGCCGTGCCCTTGCCTCGATCACCCGCATCAGCCTGCATTGGAGGTCACGTCCCCGGTGCCGCTGCAACACACCGACCCTGGAGAAATAACCGCCATTTCGGATGTGCGTTGACGGCACGACACCGGCGAAGGCTACCGGCTCATCGCCGTGATAGGCAAGCCACCACGCCCCTAACTTGAATTGTGGCAAGGGAGCCGCATCGAAGAACGTCAACCGATGAAGGTCGGCCAATGTATCGGCGGTGTCGTCGTCGGATGCATCGACAATGCGAATTTTGTACATGAGACGGTCCGTTGGCGAAGGATGACGCGAGTGGAATGCAGCAATGTCGTCGCGGCTGAAGCTCACTTGCCGAGCACGAACTTGACGCTTAGCCCAACCACGCCCATCAGGCCGGTGGCGATCACCGTAATCACGGCCTTGAGCGTGTAGCTCTGCGCCTGCTCCAAGCTCCTTCGCCATCGGCGAAGGTGCTGAAAATCCGCCCTTAGCTCTTTTCGATCGTCATCGTCTATTCCGAAAGACGCCAGCACCGATGCCACTGTCCGCAATACGATGGCATCGATGTTCGCCTGCTGAAGCCTGTGTTGCTCAGCCAGCGTCTCGGCAACGATCGCCCTGACTTCGTCATCTGCCATCTTCACCGCTTGATGATCCTCTCAATGTTCTCGAAGCCGCGCTTGGCGAAGTAGGAGACAACCAGATTGGCCGTGATCGCCGCAAAGCCCGCGACGCGTCCGTGGAACCAAAGCCGAGGACCTTGTCCCAGACCAGGAGTTTCGCGAAGTAAAGCGCGACGCAATAGCCCATCAATTTGTCCGGCTCCCACCAATGCCCGATCTCCGCTCCCGGAGACCGCAGCGGCGCGAGCACTGGCCCAGCGCCGCGGGCCGGCACGTTCGCGCGTGCGCGGCCAGCAATGGTACGGACGGCGGCACGCCGATCGGCGCTCCCTCAACGCGTTTCAAGCAGGTGCGTGGCCGTGATGCGTGGGCCGCCGTCCGATTCCAAAAATGGGATACGAAAAAACCCGCGACGGATTTGTCCCGCGCGGGCGTTGCGAACTTTTCGATGATGCCACTATGCCAGTGTTTTGCCCGACGGGTCAATCTCCATTTCGATTTTTTAGAATTGAAGCTGACCGGAGACGTTCGGTAAGCGGATTCCAGTCAGGCTGCCGGCGTTTCGCCCGACGTGTCAACGAACGAACCGTCCCTGCCCGCGTTAGCCGGTCAGGAGGATCGACCAATGACGCTGAACCTGACACCGAAAACATCGCGAGACTTGCCGGGCCAGAAGCCGCGCATCGACGGGGAGCGCGACGCGCGAGAGGCTCTCATCTCGGACGCTGACGAAACCGAGGACCGGGATCGCGATCTCGTTCACGGCGAAGGCGGAACCATCGATTGTCCCACCAGGCCTGGCGATCTCTCGAAGGATGATTAGGCCGGCGAGCCCGTATGACGAGGCTCTTCCTTCCATTCTGATATGTGGTGCGCAACGGGCTTGCTTCAAGTCCCCGGTGATCGCGTAGAACCCTCGGCCCAACCAACAAGTCGAGGGGGCACGACATGTCCGTATTGCTTCCGACGTCCCGGTCGCGCAGCCGGAAACAACAGGCCACCGCGAACAATCCGGCGATGACAGACCATGCGGTCGTCATCGCCGGTGGCGGACCGACCGGCCTGATGCTGGCCGCCGAGCTCGCCCTGGCGGATGTCGACGTCGCCGTGGTCGAACGACGCGCCGATCAGGAACTGGTCGGCACGCGCGCCGGCGGATTGCACGCCCGCAGCATTGAGATCCTCGATCAGCGCGGCGTCGCCGATCGCTTCCTGCGCGAAGGACAGATCACGCAGCTGGCGGGCTTTGCCTGGACCAGGCTCGACATCAGCGATCTCCCCACCCGGCACGCTTACGGGCTCGCACTGCGGCAGAGCCACATCGAGCGCATCCTGGCCGACTGGGTCAGCGAGCTCGCGGTGCCGATCTATCGAAACCGCGAGGTGACGGGTTTTACGCACGACGAAACCGGCATCGACGTGACGCTGTCCGACGGCGAGACCTTGCGCGCGAATTATCTGGTCGGCTGTGACGGCGGCCGCAGCCTGGTGCGCAGGGCCGCCGGCATCGACTTCGCCGGCTCCGAGCCGACGCTGAGCAATCTGATGGCCGAAGTCGAGATGCGCGACGAGCCTGCCTGGGGCCTGCGCCACGACGCGCTCGGCTTTCACGGCCTCAGCAAGACCGAGAGCGGGCGCGTGCTGGTGGTCGTGACGGAAGCGACGCTCGATCGCACGGGCGCGCCCGGCGCCCGCGATCTCAGCGAAGCCCTCGCCGCTGTCTACGGCACCGACTTCGGACTCCAAAACCCGTCATGGATCTCCCGCTTCACCGATGCGGCACGGCAGGCCGTGTCCTACCGCAAAGGCCGCGTGCTGCTCGCCGGCGATGCCGCGCATATCCATCACTCCGTCGGCGGGCAAGGCCTCAACATTGGCGTGCAGGACGCCGTCAATCTCGGCTGGAAGCTCGCGCAAGTGGTCAAGGGCCTCTCGCCCGACAGCCTGCTCGACACCTACCATGCCGAGCGCCATCCCGTCACCGCGCGGACCTTGCGCAACACCATGGCGCAAATCGCCCTGCTCCGCCGCGGCGAAGCCGGCCTCAAGGCCGCGCGCGAAATCGTGTCCGAACTGCTCGGCATGGACGCGCCGCGCCAGCGTTTTGGCGCGATGATGAGCGGGCTCGACGTGCACTATGATCTCGGCCAAGGCCACGCGCTGCTCGGGCGCCGCATGCCCGATCTCGATCTGACGGTCGACGGGCGTCCGCTGCGACTGTTCACGTTGATGCATAGAGCGCGCGGCTTGCTGCTCGATTTCGGCAACGCAGGCGGCCTCGACATCGCGCCCTGGGCAGATCGCGTCGATCGCATCGAGGCCAAATACGACGGCCCGTGGCAGCTTCCGGCGATCGAACAAGTCGCAGCACCCGGCGCCGTGCTGGTGCGGCCCGACGGGCACGTGGCCTGGGTCGGAGATGAGAGCCTACACGGACTCGCAGACGCGATGACGAGGTGGTTCGGACCGACTGCAGACTAGTTCAGGTCGGGCGCGAAGGAACGCGGCTCAAGATTCGAATATTCGCGCGTTCACCGTGTGCAGGCTCATCGACGCTGCCGGCTTGCTGCGGTGGCGTCGGGGCCGGCTGATGAGATAGCGCGTCGCGCATCCATCGGGGTAAACCGATCAGAGCCGCGTTCTCTCGCTGTGGATGCATATTTTTGGACTCCGGTGGAGTCGATGGCGACCGTGTTTCCATTGCAATTTCCTCGCCTGGAGACAAGACGATGCGAAGCCTACGAAGCCTCGGGTTCGCTGGTCTCATTGTTGACTATCGATGAATGATCCGGATGTACGATGATGCGTTCGATCCGTTGCAGCAGTTCGCGCGGCCGTGCGTCCGAAGCCAAGGGCTGCACCGGCTTGCCCCACCCACGATCGAGAATAGCGTTTGCGGCGGCGACCCGCGCAAACGCATTCGCTGTCTCTCTAAACATGGTGGCAGCAAGCACGTTGAGTGCGGCTTCGGTCTTGGCGCGTGCCAGGGTTTCGATATCGTCCAGCGTCGGTGCCCTGAAACCTTCACTCGCCACATGCTGAGCAACAGGAAGATGCAGCTCGGTCCTTCTCCTAAATTTCGGCATTTGAAATCCATTCGTAAAATGACGATTCTCCGCAAATAAAAAGCCCGCGGCGGATTGCTCCGCGCGGGCTGATCTTCAACGATGCTATTCTGCCAGTGTTTTGCCCGACGTGTCAAACTCATTTGGACGTAAGCAGGGTGGTAGGGGTTGACGACACCCACGCAGTAAATGGTGCGACGTGCCGAATAGCGGTCCTGCTGAGGATCGTTTCACGCGCCCGGTAAAGGCCAGTGGCGGAAGTTCGGCGCCGCCTAAGCTACTTCGCGCTGACCAGATACACTTCGCCCAACAGCGACGAATTCGACCAAGGCACTTGCTTGTTTTTTGTTGCCGAAACGACTTCGGCGCGGACTCGGGTAGGCAACAGCAAGATTTGGACTCATACTTATTGCTTGGTCAAAGTGTGCAATAGCCTGATCGATATCTTTCGATGCGAGGCGATGTATCCCACGCCACAAGAATAGTTTTCCGTCGCTATTCGCCTTCGGAAGTTTGGACAAGCGATCACAAGCTGATATCGCGTCGGTGGGAATAGCCTGTTGATCAAAACAAACCGCACGATCATCGGCTTTCGCGGCTTGGATTAAGGTTGAAAATATAAAAACCCATATCCAAACACTAGCTTGGCGACGCACTAGCTACCCCCAATTTGTTCGACGGCATTACCGCATACCGAAGAAGCATTCACAACTAGTTCGTTACGTTACGCCTGTGCGATTGAACAATATACCGGTATACCACCAACAGCAGACATGCCCTTGGCCCAACGGCTCCGCCTTCGGAATATCCGGAACCTTACGCCGCACCGCGCAAGGGGAGTGCCAGTTGAAGTCCAAATGGCCGCGTGGCATTCGCTTCAACGAAGGCCTGTGGGGCCGGCGTGATCTCCGCGTTCTCAGCGGCAGGTTCTGCCAGCGCATCCGCGATCTCGCTGGTCGCATCGCGCGCGTGGCCCTCGATCGCATTGAAGGCCACGATCCGGACGGGATAGGTGTATTGGCCGGAGAGCAAGTCGCGAATGACGGTGTCGCGGTCGGTGTCCTGCTCATCGGTCTCGCGCCAGGCGCAACCGGCACGCGCACCGAAATCCTCAAGCACCAAATAGATGTCCCGGTCGAGGCGATCGGCCGGGACAATCGAGGGCGATGAACGCATACGCTTACTCCAAAACTACGCGGTGGCGGAGAGACGGCCCCGGCTTGCAGGGGGGCTGAGGGTATGGCCGGGGCCGCTCCCGCCAGCTCGGCGACGAGCCAGCACCGAACAATCCCTCTGCAAGCGCCGGAGCTCCTGAGTTGAGGAGATTCTTAATGGCGCAGCAATCAACGCAAAAACCGGTCGCTCACGCGACCGGCTCGCCACGAATCCATGGGCTAAAAATTATCAGCGGCCCAGCTTGCGCTCCACCTTCTTCCGGCTGCTGCCCACCTTCTTCACCGCCTTCTTCACGGCAGAAGCCGAGCGGCCCGTCTTCTTCGCCTCGTAGCTGACTTCGTATTTCTGTCTGCCCGCCACGCGCGCGCGGTCCTGCTTGCGACCGCGAGCGGTCTGCTTCTTGGCTTTAGCCATGTTGCTCTCCTTGCATCTGTGAAACGCAAGAGGATTCACACGGTTCCCACGCCCATCAAGGTCGCGCCGATCAGCGGAACGAATCCGGCCACAAAGATTCGAATCCACGTGTTCGTTGCGTGGAGTTTGTCAGTGGCGTTGCAGCGTCAGCGTAGGCCGGGGACGATCGGGGTGAAAGCGCCCTTCCCTGGCTTCATCGAACCGGCCTTGGCATCGGCGGTGGACCGCGTGCCATCCGGAGAGCGGTGGATTCATGAAATCAAGTTCGATGGCTATCGGGTGCAGCTTCATTTGGCCAACGAGGCTGTCACCGTCTACACCCGTCGCGGCCACGACTGGACCAAACGCTTCAAGAAAGTCGCCGATGACGGCTGGCACATCAAGGCGGGATCGGCGGTCATCGATGGCGAGGTTGTCGTTCCTGCGGCCGATGGCAGCACCGATTTTTCCCTCCTTCAAAACGAGCTGAAAGGCACATCGTCCAAGATCGCGCTCGTGGCATTCGACCTGCTTTATCTGAATGGGCGAGACCTTCGCGGCCTGCCGCTGTTTCAGCGCAAGGCCGAGCTGAAGAAGATTATCTCCGGCACCGACGTGCAGCTTAGTGAGAGCTTCGAGATCGAAGGACGCGAGATGTTCGCGCACGCCTGCAAGATCGGGCTGGAGGGCGTGGTCTCCAAGGTTCGCGACAGCACCTACAACAGCGGCCGCGGCAATAACTGGGTCAAGACGACTTGCGCGCAACGGGAGACACTAACCATCGCCGGCTTCGCACTCGATGAAGGCAAATGGGACGGCATATATCTCGGGCGCCATAAGGGAGATGATCTGATTTATGCGGGCAAGGTCGACCACGGATTCGACAAGACATCTGCCGCAGAACTCCAAAAACGATTGAAGCCGCTCATTCGCAAGACGCAGCCTTACGCCAAGCGCATTTCGCACAAGGGCATCTGGGTCGAACCGAAGCTGCTTGCGGAAATCGAGTATCGCGCCAAATCGGCGGAGGGGAAGGTCCGGCACCCCTTCTTTAAGGGCTTGAGAGAGGATCTGTGATGGATGCATTTGATCGATGGTGGATATGGGCCGGGAGCGCACTATGAGAGCCAAATTCCGCACAGAGGGTTGGCAGCCCAGGAGCGAGGAAGATCACTTCATGACTTGCCCGACCTGCGGCGAACGCTTCGACTGCCGTGACCTCGGCGAAGCGCTTGAGCACCAACACGGCGAACCGGTCGAGGAAGAGCCGACGCAGCACTGAGGCCGCCGGAGGTTTTCCACAGCCACGATAGGCAGTGGTTCGTCCAGTTTTTCGCCTACTACCCATCGATAATTTGCAGCTTGGCCGGCACATGGCTTTGATCGCCCATGACCACCAAGTCGCCCCAACATCTCTACGGCACTCAAATCAAGATATCGGCCGAACGCGCCAAAGAGGCGCGCAAGGAGGCCGACAAGCTTGCTTGCGCGGCGTGGAACTATCGGATGCTTGGCTATAAGGGCCCCGCGCAGCCATCGCCGACGATCGGGGATGCCATCAACGCGGGCTTCCTATACCTCGAAGTGCGATGCCTTGGATGCGACACCAACTAGACCGTGGCGCTCGATATCGTCCGTCGTGCCAAGTCGACGCCGGTGCATGAACTTGAGCGCTACATGCGATGCAAGGACTGTTCGGAAGTGCGGCGCTATCCGTATAAGCGAAGCGCACTCGTTGCATTAAGACCAACGAAAATTTCGGCGGAGAATCCGGCATCTTACTGGTGCCCCGGCGAGCGCTAAGGATCATCAACATATGTGCTGGTGTGGACGGCCTCTCATCCCCACGGTTTGATGGCGCTCTCGGCGTCACAGAAAGATGAGAGGAAAGTCTAATGAATATTCCCGTTCGTATCGGCATGGATACCTCGAAGTCGGTGTTCCAGCTTCACGGTGTTGATGAAAATGAGGTAGTGGTTGTCCGGCGCCAATTTCGGCGAGCCGAGATGATCCGTTACTTCGAGCGGCTTCCGCCGGTTCTCGTCGCCATAGAGTCTTGCGGCAGCTCGCACCATTGGGGGCGCCTGCTCCAATCTTTCGGGCACGAGGTAAAGCTGATCCCTCCTCAATACGTGAAGGCTTACGTGAAGCGCGGCAAGAACGACGCGGCCGACGCCGAGGCGCTGTGCGAGGCGGTTACCCGGCCCAGCATGCGGTTCGTACCGGTGAAATCGAAGGAACGGCAAGCGGCTTGCATGTTGATGACCGTGCGAGAACGCCTGGTCAGCGTGAAGTCTCAGCTCTCCAATGCTTTCAGAAGCTATGCCGCTGAGTTTGGTATCGTCGGCCCCGCCGGCCGGCAGAACGTAGCCGCACTCATCAAACGTGTGCTGGAAGACGATAGCCTGCCGGAAATGGCGCGGGATCTCTTCCGCTTTCAGGCAGACGAGTATGCTGCGGTTGAAGCCCGCCTGGCGAAGATCGAGGCCAAGCTGATGAAGTGGCATCGCAATGATGACATCAGCAGGCGTATTGCGACAATTCCCGGCATCGGTCCGATTGGGTCGTCGATGCTCAGCATGAAGGCACCACCGCCCGAGACGTTCAGATCGGGTCGCGACTTTGCGGCATGGCTCGGACTGACACCCAAGGATCATTCAA
The DNA here is from genome assembly GCF_055811035.1 of Bradyrhizobium sp. MI1.10. Classification (NCBI taxonomy): domain Bacteria; kingdom Pseudomonadati; phylum Pseudomonadota; class Alphaproteobacteria; order Hyphomicrobiales; family Nitrobacteraceae; genus Bradyrhizobium; species Bradyrhizobium sp. MI1.10. The sequence continues at coordinate 21,413 of NZ_JBVVPN010000007.1, read as the reverse complement.
CCGGCGGCCGGCAAAGACTCGGCGGCATTACAAAGGCTGGAGATTCTGTACTGCGATCGACGTTGATTGTCGGGGCCACCGCGCTGCTGAGGCATATCCGCAAGGGTCGTCATAAGCCCACACCATGGCTCGCCTCATTGCTGGAGCGAAAGCCGCCGAAATTGGTTGCGGTGGCATTGGCCAACAAGTTTGCCCGCATCGCTTGGCGCTTGATGATATCGGGCGGCGTGTACAACCAGCCGGTAGCAGCCATGCCGACTTGAACTGAAATCGGACCGCGAGCGAGGTTGCTCGGCGGATTGCCCACGAACTTGCAGGACGCAGTAGATGGAAGGACCGATCGGTCGATACGCGCGAGCTTCCGAAGATTACACTGGCACCACGAGTGTCGCCCATGTGCTTGGAGCGTGCGTAGCGAACACCATCTCGGCCAGCGGACTTTGTCCGCGCAAACAGGCCGGACATCTGATAGCAAGCGATCTGGTCGGAAGTCTGCTACAATCCTGACAAGTGGGGGGCCGTCCACATCTGCAATCTCTATTCGATCACCACCAACCAGGCCGCGATAGCCGACCTCTTCCGAGTCGTCCGCCGCTATGAAGGCAATCTGGCGCCGATGCCCGGCGTATTTCCGGATTACCCCGCGCCAGTCATTCGCGACGCGGCCGGCGAGCGAGAGATGGTGCTGATGCGCTGGGGCATGCCGCCCCCGCCCCGCACCGGCGGCCCGCCCGTGACGAACATTCGCAACACCTCGTCGCCGCACTGGCGCGCGTGGCTCAAGCCGGAGCATCGCTGTCTCGTCCCGGTCAACAGCTTTGCCGAATACGCGCCGGAGCCCAACCCGGAGACGAAAAAGAAAGACATCGTGTGGTTCGCGCTCGCGGACGCTCGGCCGCTCTTCGCGTTCGCCGGGATCTGGACGACCTTCAATGGCGATCGCGGCACCAAGTCGAAGCCAATCCCCGGACCGCATCAGGTGTACGGCTTCCTTACGACGACGCCGAACGCGGTCGTGGAGCCGATCCATCCGAAGGCCATGCCGGCGATCTTGACCACACCGGAGGAGCGAGAGGTTTGGCTGAGGGCGCCGTGGGATGAAGCCAAGGCGCTGCAACGGCCGCTGCCGGATGCGAGCTTGAAGATCGTGGCGCGCGGCATCGATAAGGAAGACGCATTAGCCGCTGCTACAGTTGATTCCTAATATCGGGGCTTTATTCGGCACTCGCTCTGTCCAAAAGTGAACATTGCCTCAAGTTGAGTAACCCGCTCAAGCCACTGAACCCGCTCACGCAATTTAATCCGGCGACCTATCATATGATATGTCGCCGCCTCAGACGAGGGGCGTAAGCTTTATCCATCACCGCAAGGCAATTGGCATCTGCCGGTGATGAGAACGCCCAACCAGCGCTCCCGCCCCGGACGAACGAGGGAGATGTGCATGCCGACACGCCGACGCTTCAAGCAGACGACGACACTCACCGAACGGCTCGCCGAGGAGGCCGCGCGGCTTCGCGAGGAGGCGCGTACGATCGCGCCGGGGCGCCGCCGCGAGATGCTGCTGCGCCGGGCGCGGCAGGACGAGACCGCCATGCACATTTCCGCCTGGCTGCATTCTCCCGGGCTGAGGCCGCCGACATGACCCAGCAATATCGCGCTTATCTCGTCGGCGACAACGGCGTGTTCCGCTCCGCCGAAGCGTTCGAGGCCGCGTCGGATGCGATCGCCCTCACCTTCGCGCAGCAGTTCACGCGGCACGGCAAGGTCGAGGTCTGGCAGCTCGGCCGCAAGATCGCCGTGCTCGAGGCCGAGTCATCCCCGCCGGGAGTTCTCACGCGTCAATGATCGCGTGATGTCGAGGGCGTCCTGAAGGTCTCGATCGCGAACGAGAAATTGACCTGCATCACGGGACCCCTGGCATCGCGAACGTCGATCGCCATCGACTGCCTGCCGCCCGCGGCAGGCGCGGAAACGATGGCGTCGCGCGCCATGTCCGCGACCGACTTGGCGGCCTCTGCCTGAACGGCGCGCGAGCTGGCCAGCTCAAGCCCTTCCTCGTCGAGCGCTACACCGGTGTCGTCGCGCAGGTCGAAATAATATCGGGGCATTGCAGCATCCTTTGCCCGTAATAGGTCCGAAGCGGACAAAGGGTTTCCGGGGCAGCGGAAAAATCTGTTGGAATCAATAGGTTCCGGGAACTCCGACGTCCCTCTGCCAGCGCGGCGCGGGAGCAGCTTGCCGCGCTCACGCCCGGTTTTTCGTCAGGGAGCGAAGCGAGGGCGAAACGACGCGGCCCCCTCACTCCTCCGCAAGCTTCCCAACGATGTAGGCATCCACCGTTTCGGCGAACGAGCGCTGCACGCCGACCGCAGTGCCATGCTGGTCGAGCGCGTCGCGCTGGAGCACGCGCAGGCCGCGGCCGCGCATGCAGACCGGCGCCGTGTTCAGGTATTGGTCGATCGCGCCTGTCGCGAGCGGGATGGCCTTCGGGTCGCCCCTTGCGATCAGAAGCCGCAAGAGGCTCTGGCATTCGGCCAAACCTGGCATGGGATCAGCGCCTCACGCCTGCCGCGATTTCGCCTGCCGCTTCACCGGATGGGTGTGGGTGCCGAACAGCGCCAGCAAAAACGCGACTTCTTCCTTCGAACCGACCTGGATACCGGCGTGGCTTCCGACCTGGATCATGATGATCTCCTTTTCGCTTGGTTGGTCGGGCGCAACGGGCGGGGCGTTCGAGACAATCTGGTTTCAGCACCGTTTCAGGCGTGTTTCGTCGCGGCGCACCATGTCCATGGTCGCCTGAATAGGAACAGCTTTTGGGATCAAAAAGTTATTCGCGCGTCGGTCCGGATGCACGACCGGCGCCCCCCACGGCCTCAGCTCGCCCCCCGGGCTGGGGCCGTTTCTTTTTGACGCCTCAGTTTCGGTTTTGGTTTTGGTTTTGGTTTCGCCTGGGCGTCTCCCAGGACAGCTTGTTGCACTGGGAGCACCGGAAGATGGCGATCGCGCCATCCGGTGAAGCCACCGCGTCGATGAATGTCATGGGTCTGTTGCACGCAGCACAAATCGGCCGCTGCCTGGTGTCTTGATCCGTCATGCGCGCAAACGCGGGACAGAGCAGGAGGTTTCTATCGTTCTGGAGGTTCAGGGTGCCAGATCTTCGGAACGTTTTGCTGAAGCAGTGAGATCGATGCCGCAATCTGCTCCCGCGAACGGCGCAGCAATTGTCGTGTCGTTTGCCTTGCATCGAGCTGGTGCAATTTCTGCCGGTCGAGATCCGCCTCGAATTCCTCGCGGGTGAGCATGACAAGCTCCCGTGTTGCTGCCCATTCGCAGAGTACGTCGAGATACGATTGAGGACCGCTCAGAAGTGAACACACGGCGGGATGCCCGCCTGCGGGCTTTCGACCCAGCCGGTCTTCAGGGTCCGCGCTTCTGCGTGGCGAGGCGCAACGCGATGCCGTGCTGCCAGGCGCGCACTCTCACGGCGGCTTCGCTGCGACCAAGCTCGCCGGCGATCTCGTCCGGCCGCGAGCCGGCTTCGGCCAACGCCTTCAGCCGCTCGTGCTCTTCCGCTGTCCACTTCTTCAACAATGGGTCGCGTGATTGCATGGTCGGAAGCTGTCTCGCCTGCGTGGTCGATGCAGGCGACAAGCGAGCGAAACAGGCGAAGTTGCTATGCGATGCTGCTATGAGATCCGCGATGGGCGTCGCGGAGATGCGCCGACGACGGCGCTCGCTCAAATCCAGACGTCCTCCCGGCACGCGTCGCACCGATAGATCAGGATCGAGCAATCGCGCCTCACATCGAAGATCGAAGTCAGGCAGCGCGTATCCCTCTCGCATTTGGGGCAAGCCGGCCTCGGCTTGTAATGATCCGGCCTCGTTGCCGGGCCTGCTTGCTGTTCACTGCTCATCTCATTCCTCGTTGGAGGACTGAGTTCCTAAGTGCCAAAGTGGACATTCGTTCCAATCACGCAGGGGGCGCTTCTCATGGAAGCGAGGGCCTAGACGCCCCATGGTCGCGCGTGCTGGTCGTCGAATTCGTCCTGAACGATCAAGCGGGCTTGTCCTGAACGATCAAGCCGGCTTGGTGTTGGCGGGTCCCCCCCCCGCCGCAGTTCGTCCAGGCTCTCGAGCGTGCAGATGCGCGCAGCGCGGCGGGCCAGCTCGTCGTAATTTTGCGCCACCTTGCGCAGCACGTCCCGCGTCTCGGGATATTCGCAATTGTCCGCCTTGGTGCGGAATTCTTCCGCCCGCATCCGCCAGTACCGCGGAGGGTGCATCCGCTCGGCTCCCATGGGCCACTCCCCTCAGTTGGTCCAACTGTTCCTGCTCATTAATCAAGAGCGCGTCCAGGAGTTCCCGCGCAGATGTTCCGGTTCCGATCACACGTCCCGATTGCGCAGGGATCGCAGCTGACGACGACAGCATTGCGCGGGAAAGATCGACTTTAGTTCAAATGCGGCAGGGCGGATTCGGCAGGACGCAACGGGTTGGCGCCATGCTGGGACACATCCCTTGCGACAAACGCAACGGGGATAGCTCGGAGAGATCGTCGATGTATGTCGTCGCCGCCGCGTTGCTGGTGCTGTCGGGACTGTTCTACTCCGCGAGCCATCACGAGATCGGCTCGTTCGGCGTCACCATGTGCACGTATGGTGGCGCGTTCTGCGACAACCCGCTGATCGTCTTTTCCGGCGCAGCGCTGGCCGGCGCCTGGGGCATGTTCGTCAGCGTCAAATAGTCCCGACCGCACGCGCTCAGGGGGACAAACGTCTCGCCGGTGTCCGTGCGCGGGTTGCGGACTGCGCGACGGCCGGCCATGGCGGGCCGGTCGCGCCCGGGACGCGCGCAAAGGCTGCACTGGGTATTCTTCGATGATGCACTTATACAGGTGTTTTGCCCGACGAGTCAAACGGAGATTCGCTTTATCAGAAACGAGCAAGGCGTCCGCTCACCCTCGCCCGGGAACCTTGTTCCCGGATTAGGATTTGTGAAGGACGCGCCCCGACCGAGACCCCTCCTGCCATGACCGACAATGCCCTCACCCCCACGAAATCCGCGCCGTCGCTGTTGCAGAGGCTGGGGCCGGGTCTCGTCACCGGGGCGGCGGACGACGATCCGTCCGGCATCGCCACCTATTCGCAGGCCGGCGCGCAATTCGGTTGCGGACTGCTCTGGACGGTATTTCTGACCACGCCGTTCATGATCGCCATCCAGCTCGTCAGCGCCCGGATCGGCCGCGTCACCGGGAAGGGGCTAGCCGCCAACGTCATGCAGATCGCGCCGCGCTGGGCGGTGCTGTCGCTCGTCGCCATGCTCGTCGCCGCCAACACCTTCAACATCGCCGCCGACATCGCCGCGATGGCTGAGGCGCTCTCGCTCGTGATCGGCGGCCTCAACCACGAGCACGCGCTGATCTTCGCGGCGGGCTCGACCCTGCTGCAGGTGTTCCTGCCCTATCGGCGCTATTCGCCGGTGCTGAAATTTCTCACCTTGGCGCTGTTCGCCTATGTCGCGACCGCCTTCACCGTCAAGATCCCGTGGAGCACGGCGCTGCTCGCGGCGGTGTGGCCGAAGACAAATGTCAGCGCCGATTATTTCATGATGGTCGTCGCCGTGCTCGGCACCACGATCAGCCCGTATTTGTTCTTCTGGCAGGCCTCGCAGGAGATCGAGGAGATGAACCAGGGCAGGCGCGACAAGCCGCTGCGCGAGCTGAAGCACGGCGGCAGTCCGGAGCTGGCGCGCATCCGGGCCGACACCATCTCCGGCATGCTGCTCTCCAACGGCATCGCCTTCTTCATTATCCTCACCACCGCGTCGGTGCTGCACGCGAATGGCGTCACCAACATCAATTCGGCGACGGAGGCCGCCGAAGCGCTGCGGCCGCTCGCCGGCGACTTCACCTTCGCCCTGTTCGCGATCGGCATCATCGGCACCGGCCTGCTCGCAATTCCGGTGCTGGCGGGCTCGGCCGCTTACGGCGTGGCGGAGATCTTCGGCTGGCGCGCGACGCTGGAGGCGAAGCCCGACGAGGCGGTCGGCTTCTACACCATCATCGCCGCCGCCACCATCATCGGCTTCGGTCTAGGGTTCACCGGCATCGACTCGATCCACATGCTGGTCTGGAGCGCCGTGCTCAACGGCGTCGTCGCCGTTCCGATCATGGCCATGATGATGCTGATCGTCTCGAGCAAGACGATCATGGGTCGCTTCAAGGGCCGGTCATGGCTCGTCGCGCTGGGCTGGCTCGGCACCGCGCTGATGGCGCTGGCCGTGCTCGCCCTGCTCGGCTCGTCATTGATCGGCTGACTAGCTACCCGTGCGACAAGGCTGCCGATATCTGCGAGGCGATGATGAAGGCCGCGAAGAGGGCCGGCACGCTGATGAAGCGCAGGAATTGGTCGATCGAAAGCGTCGCTGTCTCCCCCAAGACAAAAAGCCTCTCTGCCCGCCGCGCTATTCCACCCCGTGCGTTAGCGTGCTGATCGGCTGTCAGAAACTGATCGGAAATGGCGGCTCCACTCATCGTGAGCAGCGCCAGGATCGAAATCACAGCCAGAAATTTCATGGCCGGAGGGTCGATCCCGATTGCGGCCAAAAACGTCAAAGCATGGTCCCTTTTCAGGACAACCCCGGGAAAGATCATGGCTGTCCCCACCGGATTTTCCCTTAGAATGGCGGGAAGGGCCTTCCAGGCGCCCCTCGCCGGGCTTCACTGCGCAGGACCGTTAGCCTAACAATTGTGGCTGGAGCCGGGCTTGCGAGCCGGCCAAAGAAAAAAAGCGCCGCCGGGCGACAGGGAGCGACATGACCAGATCGTCGAAAGCAACAAGCCTCGAAATCCTCGCCTGCGATGCCGGCTGGAGAAACTACCATTTCGTCAAGCTGACGACCGAAGACGGCGTCGTCGGCTGGAGCGAGTTCGACGAGGGTTTTGGCTCACCCGGCGTCGGTGCTGCGATCCAGCGCCTGTCCGCCCGCGTCGTCGGGCAGAACGTTTTCCGGCACGAGCGCATCTACGCCGAGCTGTTCGCGGCCACACGTCCCGCCGCCGGCGGCGTGGTGGCGCAGGCGCTCGGCGCGATCGAGAATGCGCTGCTCGATGCCAAGGCGAAATGTCTCGGCGTGCCCTGCTACGAACTGCTCGGTGGCAAGATCCGCGACCGTGTCAGGGTCTATTGGTCGCATTGCGCAACGTGGCGGATCAATCACCCGTCCTGGTACAAGCCGCCGATCGAGAACCTCGACGGCGTCAAGGCAATGGGACGCGAGGTGCTCGAGAAGAAGTTCACCGCGCTCAAGACCAACATCTTCTCCTACGACGACGGCAAGCCAACCGGTTGGCGACCGGGTTTCGGCTCGCCCTTCGCCCCCGAGATCAACGTCGATCGCAAAATCCTGCGCGACCTGCGCATGCATCTGGAGGCGATCCGCGACGGGGCAGGCCCCGACGTCGACATCCTGCTTGATTGCAACTTCAACGCCAAGACCGAGGGCTATCTGGAGATCCTGCGCACCATCGCCGACCTCGACATGTTCTGGATCGAGATCGACAGTTTCAATCCGGAAGCGCTCGGTTACATCCGCAGGCAAAGCCCGCATCCGATCTCGTCCTGCGAGACGCTATTGGGCTTGCGCGAATTCCTGCCCTATTTCCGCGAGCAGGCCATGGACGTCGCGATCATCGACACGCCCTGGAACGGCGTCTGGCAGTCGATGAAGATTGCGGCCGCTGCGGACGCGTTCGAAGTCAACGTTGCCCCGCATAATTTCTACGGCCATCTCTGTTCGATGATGAACGCGCATTTCTGCGCCGCCGTGCCGAACCTGCGCATCATGGAGATCGACATCGATCGCCTGGCGTGGGACCGCGAGCTGTTCACGCATGAGCCGGATATTCAGAACGGCCATCTGGTCATTCCGGACCGACCCGGCTGGGGCACCGATCCGAACGAGGAAGCCCTTCGCGCGCATCCGCCCAAGACCAGCGGCGGATTGCTCAACTACGGTCGCAAGAACTAGACGTCTTACGGCGTCACTGGATTGACGGTCGGGGACGTCTTTGGCCCCGGCCGCGCCGGCTCGATCGGTGATTTCGGTTCGGTCGGGAGAATTTTGGCACCTGCGGCGCGTGCGGCCTCGCCAGTGGTCGCATACATCGCGACGTGAGCAGGCTGCGTCTTGGCCCGATTCCATGGTCCGTGATCGACGATGAGCATCGCAGCAATCGTCACCGCGGCCACAATCAACGCGATCACGCCGGGATGGCGAAGCGCCGAGGACATGGAATTTGCGAAGCGATCCGTTGCCATCGTGGAATCCATAGGTTTTTCCTCTCGCAGGTTAATGCAATTGCGTCCTGCGAGTTCCGCCCTTGCCGAGCCAAGTTCCAAGCCAATGCGGGAACCTGACGCCACAAGGCGCTCAGTGTTTCACATCCGGCCGCGCATCGCCGACGAACCGGTCGCGATTCGGCATCTTGACCGCCGCGAGCGATTTGGCATCGAGCGTCGCGTCCGCTCCCACCAGTCCATTCAGGTTCAGGATGTACGCGGACACCGCATAAACCTCCTCATCGCTCAGCGATTGCGGTGCGTTCTGCGGCATCGCACGGCGGATGTAGTCGAACAGCGTCGGCGCATACGGCCAATAGCTGCCGACCGTGCGGATCGGCTTTGGTGTTGCGATCGTGCCCTGCCCACCGACGAGCCGGTCACCCAGCCCGCCCTCGCCCTTGTCGCCATGGCATGATGCACATTGCTGGGCGAACACCTCGCGACCACGACTGACCGAGCCACTTCCCTTCGGCAGATTGCTGCCGTCGCGTCCGACGTCGATATTCCAGCCAGCAATCTCCGCAGCCGTCGCGGGACGTCCGAGGCCGTACAGAGTCTGTGCCTGGGCCCCGCTCGCGAACGCACACAGCACGATGACAACAGCAATGCCGCAAGTCTCACGCCAGCGCATTGGTCACCTCGCCGTCGGCCGCGATGCGCCAGGGCCAGATCGCGTTGTTGTGGTAGAAATAGTTCTCGCCGCGCACCGCGAGCAACTCGGCCAGAGTCGGCTGCACATAGCCGGTTTCGTCGATGGCACGGCTCTGGATCACGGCAGGCTTGCCGTCCCACTGCCAGGGCAGGCGAAAGCGTGTCAACGCACGCGTCAGCACCGGCTCCTGCAATTGCGCGCTTTGCCAACTCTTTCCCTCGTCGACGGACAGTTCGACGCGCGCGATCTTGCCATGCCCGCTCCACGCGATGCCGGTGATCTCGTGGAAGCCGGGCGCGCCCAGGCGTTGGCCGCCGGAGGGCCTCGTGATGATCGACTTCGCCTCCATGTAGAACGAAAATTCACGCGCGGTGCCGTCTGGCAGCAGGTCGGTGTATTTCGAGGTCTCCTCGCGCGAATAAACCGGCTCAGCCGTCACATGCAGGCGCCGCAGCCACTTCACGCTCATATTGCCCTCGAAGCCCGGCAGGAACAGCCGCAGCGGATAGCCCTGCTGCGGGCGCAGCCGCTCCCCGTTCTGGCTGTAGACCAGCATGGCGTCCTCGAGGCATTTCTCGATCGGGATGCTGCGGGTCAGCGCAGCCGCGTCGGCACCTTCGGCGACGATCCATTTGGCATCCGGCTTCAATCCGGCCTCCTGGAGCACCAGCTTGAGGCTGACGCCGGTCCATTCTGCACAACTCACCAGACCTACAAGGTCCGACGCGGTCTTGCCGTAAGGCTTGCTGTAGCCGGGATTGCCGGAGCATTCGAGAAAGTGGACGCGCGATTCCGACGGGAAACGCCTGAGATCGTCCATTGTGAAGATCAGCGGACGCTCGACCAGCCCGTGCAGCATCAACCGGTGCTGGGCCGGATCGATGGTCGGAACGCCGCCATGATGACGCTCGTAAAACAGTCCGTTCGGCGTGATGATGCCATCGAGCTCCTGCAACGGCGTCCGGCTGGAGGCAGAGATGTACTGCTTGAGAGTCTTCGAGATGTTCTTGACGACGCCCTTCTCGAACGGCGATGGCGCGCCATAGAGCTGGCCTCCCGTCGGCTCGCCCGGCGCCTTCATCCATTCGGGAATGTTGGGTGGAAGATTGTCGGTCGCGGCGGCAACCGATGCGCCGGCGCCCAGGACAGTGCCACCCGCAGCCGCCGCGCCGGCGCGCAGAAAGCGACGGCGAGTCGTGCCCGCAGGTTTGTCGTCGGCGTCGCTCGTGCTGCTCATTTGCGGATCCTCGGCTGAAGCGCGACCCGCATGAAACATTCTGCGACGAGCATTTGCAATTCGCACCTGTTTCAAAAACAGGCGATTTCGACCTCGACTGATCTAAATCTGGCGGGCGCGACGGCAATTCTCTTCTTCGCAATGCACAAACGGCTCATCCATCACTCGCCCGGCGCGATCGCATTGCTGGGGGTTGGCCGGTCGGCGATCTGCTGGCCGAACAGGCTGCCGATCAGTTCGACCGCGGTGCGCGCGGTGCGGCCACGCTCGTCGAGGAACGGATTGAGCTCGACGATGTCGACTGAACCGACTACGCCGGAATCGTGCAGGAGCTCCATGATCAGATGCGCCTCACGATAGGTCGCTCCGCCCGGCACCGTCGTGCCCACGCCGGGTGCGACGCAGGGGTCGAGAAAATCGACGTCGAAGCTGACATGCAGCACGCCGTTGCTGGCCCTGACGCGCTCGATGACGCGACGGATCAGCACGGCGACGCCGAATTCGTCGATCTGGCGCATATCGACAACCCTGATCCGGCGCGTGCGCATCAACTCCTTTTCGAGCTTGTCGATTGAGCGCGCGCCGAACAGGTCGAGCCTGTCGGGATCGATCGAGGCGCGCGGATCATCGCCGAGCAAGCCGTCGAGGCCGGGTTCGCCGCAAAGGAATGCCGCCGACATGCCGTGCATGTTGGCGGTGATCGTCGTCTCAGGCGTGTTGTAATCGGCATGCGCATCGAGCCAGAGCACGAACAGCTCGCGTCCGCGCTCCTGCCAGTGACGTGCCATGGCATTCACCGATCCCATCGACAATGTGTGATCGCCACCGAGGAAAATCGGCAGCGCGCCGGTTTTCGCGATCTCGTAGCCTCTGCGGCTCAGCACGCGCGTCCAGCGCTGGATTTCGCGGTAGTGATTGGCTTTGTCGGGGGGCCTGTCTGCGAGGTCCCGGAGCTCGCCCACGGAGAGATCGCCGTAATCGACGACCTCGAAATCCAGGCTCTCTAGCAGTGTCGCAAGGCCGGCGGTGCGGAGCGCCGCAGGGCCCATCAGAGTACCGCGCTGCGAAGCCCCCATGTCGATGGGAGCGCCGAGCAGGGCGATGCGCCGGGCTCGATCCGTCGTGGTCCGGTCAGTCACAGCTGTCTCCTGAGATCAGCAAGATTGAGCCAGCCTAACAGAGATTCGCACCCGTCGTTTCACGGGGAAGGTCCACGCAGGGGCGCATCGTCCCGGAACAAAAGCCCGCGCGCCGAATTGCTCATCCAAGGCCGGTACCCGCCGTAAAAACCACGGCGCCTGTCGCGGATAGCCAAAGGTCATGCGACCCGCTGTTCAGAACGAGCGCTCGCGCGGATAGCCAAAGGTACCGGCCTCCGCCGCACATGATCAGCCTGGAGGTTGCGCACTTGAGCACGGAGATCCCGCAGTCCACTTCACATCCCGGCATGGCCGAGCGCGCCATCGATGCCGCGACGGACGTATCCCGCACCATCGGTGAAGTCGCAGGTGGCCTGCATGCAGCTGTCGACCGCATGACCTCCGCAATCGACGATGCGCGAAAGCCGGGCCGGCCCCTCGCGACCGTCGCTGCGATCACGCGCGAAGCGCCGCTTGCCAGCCTGTTCGTTGCTTTCCTGTTCGGCGTCGCGGTCGCGCGTCGGCGCTAAATCGTAACAGGTGTTCAGGCGGCGCTGACGGCCGCGCACTCGGACGCGAGGAATTGTCGCTCGAATGCCTCCGCCGGCATCGGACGGCCAAAGAAATAGCCCTGGCCTTCCTCGCATCCCATGCTCAGCAGGAAATCGGCCGTCGCGCGATTCTCGATGCCTTCGGCCACGACCGTGAGACCGAGCTGCTTGCTGAGACCGATGGTCGACCCGACGATCGCGGCATCGTCGGAGTTCGCGAGCAGACCGAGCACGAACGACCGGTCGATCTTGAGCCCATCGAGCGGGAACTTCTTCAAATAGCTCAGGCTCGCATAGCCAGTGCCGAAATCGTCGAACAGGACGCGGACGCCGAGCTGCTGGATGCGTTTGAACATATCGAGCACCCGGGCTTCGTCGTGAAGCAGGATGTCCTCGGTGACCTCGAGTTCGAGCAGCGACGGCGTGAGCCCCGTCGCTTCGAGCATCCCCGCAACCGAATGCGCGAGGTCGCCGGAGTGGATCTGCGAGGGCGACAAATTGATCGCGACGCGCACACTGTCGCCGGACAATTCCCAGGCGCGTGCCTGCCGGCAGGCAGTTTCCATCACCCAGTTTCCGATCCGCTCGGACAGGGCTGAGCTATTGACCACCGGCATGAACTCTCCTGGCGAAACGTAGCCGCGCACGGGATGCCGCCAGCGGATCAGCGCTTCGGCCCCGACCAGGCTGGCGTCGATCAGGCGAACCTGAGGCTGGTAAAACAGCTCGAACTCGCCGCGATCGGCGGCAAGCGCCAATTCACTCTCCAGCGTCAGCCGGTTCTCCAGCTCCTGCCGGATCGCGCTCTCGAAGACCACATAACCGCCGCGCCGCGTCAGTTTTGCCTTGGTCAACGCAAGATGGCCGTTGCTCAGGAGATCGTCGGTGTTGTGTCCGCCTTCTGGATGGACGGCGACGCCGATGCTGATCCTGACGCGATGCTGCCGCGTGCCGGTCGCAAGCGGCGCTTCGAACGCGCGCGCGATGCGCTCGGCGAACTCTGCGATCGGCTCGTCGCCATCTGCGCCTTTGCGCGCAATGGCGAATTCGTCTCCGCTGAGCCGGGCAACGACAGCGTCGTCGCCCGTTTCAGCTTTCAGGCGACCAGCGACCGCCTGCAGCACGAGATCTCCGGCGGAATGACCCAGCATGTCATTGATGCTCTGGAAGCCGTCGAGCCCGATCACGAGCAGCGCGACCTTGCAGGGGCGCTGCCCCGCATCCCCGATCATGCCGACCAGTCCGGCATGCAGCGTGTTGCGGTTGACCAGACCGGTCAGCGCGTCGTACTCGGCGAGATATCTGACGCGTTCGGCCTCGCGCTTGCGGACCGAAATGTCGCGCAGGATGGCTCCGTATTGGAAGCCGTCCGTTCCCTGCCAGCCCGAGAAGCTCGCCTCGACCGGGAAAGTTTCACCGTTCTTGCGCCGCCCTTCGAACTCGACGACGACCGCCCCACCGGGGACCAGGAGTGCCTGGCGCGCGGCGTCGCGCATGGACGGCCTCGCGTCACCGTCCACTGATACGGCGCACAGCGTTTCGAACGGGCGGCCGATGATCTCGGCGGGCATATAGCCGAAGATCGCACTGGCGCCGGGATTCCACACGGCGATCAGCTGACCTTCGTCGGTGCAGACGAGGCCATCGCCGAGCGACATCGCGATACGATGAAAGCGGCTTTCGGCGATGCGCCCCAGGAGACCGCGGAAATCGATTTCGTCGAGTGCGATCGCCGTCAGATAAGCGACAATCGCGATGTGGAACAGCGATGTGTCGATGATGAAGGGCCATCTTGCCTGCACGAGGACCGCAACCAGCTCGAAGACCGCCCCGGCCGAGATCAGGATTGCAACGCGAATTCCCGGTCCGAAGCGGCGCCACGAATACACCATCAACAGGCAGACCACAGCGAGACTCAGGATCATGCCGATATCGGAGGTCCAGCGCAGCATCCGGTTCTGGAGGATCGATTCAGCTGCCAGCGCCTGGAGGATGGGTCCGGAGATGATGCGGCCATTTGGAACACTGAAGCGGTCGCCGAGTTCGAGCGCCGTCGCGCCAATGATGACCTTCTTGTCTCTTAGCTTGTCGAGAGTGGCCGTGTTGCCGCGGAGCACGTCGACATAGGAGACACTCGGAACCGAGCCCGCCCGAATGCTGAAATCGATCAGGAATGGCGGCCGCCGATTGGCGTCCTGCCCGGCCAGCACGACGGCCATCGACGGCATCAAGGCATCGCCGAGCTTCTCGCCGAACGGATAGCGACGAACGAGCCCGTCGGATTCGATCGCGACATTGACCAGCGCCGGCCACGACTGGTTGCTGAACGGCTTCAGGGGGCGATTGATGTGAGCTGCGCCGCCATTCGGCGCCGGTTGCTTGAAGGACGGCAGGATCGTCGAGCCGCCGGCCTCACGCAGTGCGGTGACGAACGCCTCGTCGGAGGCCGGATCGGATGGGGAGCTGAAATCGACGTCGAAAGCAACGTCCTGCGCCCCAGCGGCCTCTAACCTGTGCAACAGTTCCGCGTGCAGCCGGCGCGGCCAAGGCCATACCCCGATCTGGTCGATCGAGGGCGCATCGATGGCCACCACGACGACATTGCCGCTCGCGGCACGCGATTGCCAGGCGAACCGCAGGTCAGTCAGCGCGTTGCGAAGCGCGCCATGCCACCCCGTGGACAGCACGATCGCCAGCGCGGTCACAACTAGAATATGTGGACGATAGCGCTTCACTCCGGTCCTCCCGCGCACCCGCTTCTGCGGTTGCGCCCCCTCATCCCCTAAGAAATCGCCTCAGTGCTTGTTGTGGCCAAAGGCATTGCCGTGACCATTGCTGCCGTTGCCGCCGCCATTGCCGTTGCCGTTACCGTTGTTGCCCCTGCCGTTACCGGTGGCACCGTTGTTGCCATCACCGTTGCCGGAATTGCCGTTACCGGAGTTGCCCTTGCCGGGGTTGGACTTGCCATCGGAGTTTCCGCTGCCGGCGCCGGAGCCGTCGCTGGACGCACCGGCCGTGGTCGCGGCTATTGTCGTGCTCGCAGCCGAGGAGCTGGTGCTGCCAGCCGTCACGCCGCTGCTCGTGGTGACCGCAGTCTGGACGGTGCTGTTGGATGCCGTCGTGCTCGCTTTCGAGTCGCTCCAGACCGTTTCGGTACTGGCGTGCGCGTTGCGCACCTGTCCGGGAGCACCGCCGCTGTGGGCAAGCCCGTGCGTGACCTTGTGGACGTTCAGCTTGACCTCGCCGAGCGGGCTCGAGATGCGCACGACGCCGGCCTTGGCAGCACCGCCCTTGGGCGCGCGACCGCCTGCCGCCTGTTGCGATGGCTTGAGTGCGCCGGCCGCCTTGGTGCCCTTGTCGATCGCACCGAGCGCATGGATCGCATGGCCGTTCGCCGCATTGCGCGGGGCCGACAGGCCCGATTTCGGCACGGGGACGCGCTCGATCGTCGAGGCGCGCGGCTTGCCGTGCTCGATCGGATTGAACGTTCCGGAGCCGCTCAGAGAGAGGCCGGGCTTGCCGTGCTCAAAGACGGTGGCGGCCTGCCCCGGCAGGACCTGGGCGATCTGTCCCGTCTTGAAGTCGGAGACCTCGACCTGGCCGCGAAGCACGCCGACCTTGGTGCTCTCCGCATTCACGGTGACGCTGAATTGCGTTCCCTTGACCACGGCGGCGAGATAGGGCGTCTCCACCTCGAAATGCTTGACGTTGCGCTTCTCGACCTCGAGCAGGATCGAACCTGCCTGCTGGATGATGGTCGTGGAAAGGCCCTCCTTGCTCTCAGCCGGCAAGCCGATCACCGAGTTGGGAGAGATCAGGATCGTTTCCTCACCGCGGACGAGCAGCACACGGCCATTACGCCCGGTGCGAATGGTGTCGCCGGGCTTGAGTGCCTCCTGCTGATTCAACGAAACCTGCTGCGCGCCGCTGGTGGCGACCCAGACCTCGCCGGTGGCCTTGCCGACCGACCAGATGCCATCGTCCGCGGCGGATGCGGCGGAAGCCGTTCCCAGGATCAGCGCAGCCGCGAAGGCGCACCGCATTCCAATTTTGCTCAGCATGACGATCCTCAGTCCGCGTTACAGCCAGCCTGAGGGGTATCCGAAATCACTCAACATAGGATTAGCGGGAAGCGGCCAGTGGAGCGCTCACGTTAACCGTTCATTGACCATAAAAAATTATGAAAAATCATGTGGCTAACGAACCCTCACCGCATCAGGGGCACATCTCCGTCGAACTACGGGGACGGGCGCGTCGCGCGCGCCGGGAAGCGGCATCTCATTACCACAATGGCGCTGTTGGCGCCGTTCTTCGCGGGAGTTCCTCAGGCTTTCGCGCAGCAGGCGAGCCAGCCTGGCTTCGATCCGCGCCAACCTGAGAAATATTTTGAAAACCAAACCGAGCGGGAATCGCTGAGCCGTCCTCCGGTCAGGCTACCAACAGTCGACCAGCCCAGCACCGGCGGCGATACCAAGCCTCAGTTCGTGCTGCGCGGCATCCACGTCAGCGGAGCCCGGGCCGTTTCCCCCGATCGCATCGCCGCGGTCTATCAGCCCTATGTCGGCAAGAAGGTTTCGCAGGCGGATCTCGCCGTGATCGCCGGCGCGATCAGCGATCTCTACCGTGCCGATGGTCTTCACTTGAGCCGTGCGATCGTGCCGCCGCAGGATATCGCCGATGGCCTGCTCCGGATCCAGGTGATCGAAGGCGCCATCGTGCAGGCCGAGCTGAAAGGCGACGGCGCCGAGCAGTTCGGCGTGAGACCGATGCTTGGGCCGGTTCTGGCCGAGCAACCGTCGCGCCTGGCAACGCTGGAGCGCCAGCTCTTTCTCATCAACGGCAGACCTGGCGTCCGGATCACCGATACCGCACTGGAGGAGATCGGCGGTGCAACCGGCCGCTTTCGCCTCATCGTCTATTTGAAGACCTGGCACGTCTTCTCGTCGTTCGGTCTGGACAATCTCGGCTCATCATCAGTCGGTCCGTGGCAGACTTACGCAACCGGCGCGTTCAACTCCTATCTCATGCCCGGCGACACGCTGGCAGTCAACCTGTCGACCATCGCCAACGACCCCCGCCAGCTTGGCTTCGCACGGCTGTCCTACGATGCACCCGTCGGCATCGACGGCGTGCGCCTCGGCGGGTCCGTCCTATACAGCGCGGTCAGGCCGGGCGATGCCCGCCGCCTCGACAGCGACATCACCACAACCGAAGCGTTCGAGCTGCGTGCCAGCATCGTCCCATTGCAGTCGCGATTGTCCTCGCTGACCCTGACTGCGGCGACGACCTTCAGCAACGTGTCCGAGCATGACCTTTACGGCCCCTGGTACAACGACCACATCAGGACCGCGAGCCTGACCGCCGACTACCGGCTTGAGGATCATTTCGGCGGCACCAATTTCGTGACGCTGACCTACCGCCAGGGCCTCGACATCTTCGGTGCCTCGCATTTCGACGACGATCTTTTGTCGCGCGATGGCGCGTCATCGAACTTCTCGGTGCTGAACCTCTGGTTCACGCGCTACCAGACGCTCAACGACGTCTGGTCGCTCAAGCTGTCCGCTGCGAGCCAGACGGCGTCACGGCCGCTGTTCACCTCGCAGCAATTCTATCTCGGCGGCGCTGCCTTCGGGCGCGGCTACGGCGCAGCAGAGATCAGTGGGGACAACGGTCTTGCCGGCTCGCTCGAACTGCACTTCGACCAGAAGCTCAATTTCCGCTACTGGACTGGCTATCAGCTCTATGCCTTCGGTGACGCCGGCGCAGTCTGGAACGACGGTTACCGCCTGAGCGACGGCCTGTCGCTGACCTCGGCCGGAGCTGGCGTGCGGTTCTTCCTGCCGGCCGATTTCCAGGCTGATCTCGGCGTGGCTGTCCCCCTGAGCTACCGGGCGCCCGACAACGAGCACCGCAGCCCGCGCTTCCTTTTTACTTTGTCTAGCGCGTTGCGGCTCTGCTCCGAACGCGGCAAGGGCGGTTGTCTGTAAACCCCTTGCCCTTCGCGCTGTGCCTCCGACATGCGGCCCTTTTTGGGGCGCGGCGCACAGGCTTGCCTAAATTTAATCCCGTAGCCTGCTCACGATCGCTCGATCCGGGAGTTCCCAATAGCCATGTTCAGTCAAAAGTGATTTGAGACGGAACCATGAAAAGGGTGTTTGCAGTTCTGGCGTTTCTCTGCGTCCTCGGCGTCGGCCAATATTTCGTGGTCAGCCGGTTCGCGATCCGCCATGAGGTTTTGACCCTGTTCGACGCCGCGCGCCAGCGGCCGATCGCGGTCGAAATCGCTGTACGGCGCGATTACGAGACCAAGGCCAATCTCGGCCTCTGGAAGCTCCCGCTCGCCATCATCAGCAACGGCAATACCGTCAAGGCCACCGAATATTCCTTCCTCGCCAACGTGCTCGCCGCACGCGGTTATCTCGTCGCCAGCATCCAGCAGGATCTGCCGAGCGATCCGCCCCTGATGACCAAGGCCGGCCAGCAATATGTCGGCCGGCGCGAGGTCTATATCCGCTGCGAGGCCAACATCCTCTTCACCTTGGGCGAGTTGAAGCGGCGGCAGGACAACGCCGACTACGACCACATCACGCTCGTCGGCCATTCCAACGGCGGCGACGTTTCGATGTATGTCGCTCATCAGCACCCGGAGCTGGTGTCGAAAGTGATCACGCTGGACAATCTGCGGGTGCCTTTCGTGCTTAGCGACCACATGAAGATCCTGTCGTTCCGCTCGAAGGATCCGCATTTTGTAACCGATCCCGGCGTGCTGCCGACGCCGGAAGAGGCCAAGGCGCGCGGCATTGATATTATCCACACTGGCGCACAGCATACCGAGATGAGCGATCGCGGTCCCGATGCGGTCAAGGAGAAGATCCAGGCAACACTGGACCGCTTCCTGCGCGACAGCGCCAGCAGCGCGCTCGCGCCGGCCGATACACGAAGCCCGATGATCATGAACCCCGGCGACTATTAGTCTGGCCCCTTTGCGGCAGATCAAGGCTGCCGCGAGCCGACCACGATAGAAAGGGCCTCGCCATCTCGGAGAGGCACGTGTCGCACTCCATCGAAAGCCTTGATACGAAAAGACTCGATACAACAAGCTTTGCCCTGCCTGCGGCAAGGACGCCGAGATTCGCCCGGCACCTCTATCGTTCGGCTCGCAAGCTGCTGCGGTCGATCATTGCCCGCATCGACCTCTCGCAGTATCCGGGTTCGTGCTGCGGATGAGGACGGCGTCGCGAGCCAACAACACACAGGGTTGCTCTATGCACCGGCATTTGAGACGAATTTGCCTGCTGGTTGCCGTGGCCTCGAGCGTGGGCACGTCGTCCGCTCTCGCCGCCGATGCAGATCACGGCGCCGACCTTGCGAGGCGCTGGTGCGCCAGCTGCCATGTCGTGGCGAACGGCCAAACACAGGCGAGTGCCGACGTCCCCTCTTTCGTGTCCGTTGCGCGCAGGCCTGACTTCAGTTCGGAAAGGCTCGCCTTTTTCCTGCTAGACCCGCACCCGAAAATGCCGAATTTCCCCTTGAGCCGGATCGAAGCCGGCGATATCGCGGCCTACATCGCATCGCTGCGTTAGCAGAGCGACCGATTGGTCAAAACACCTGCGACAGATGCAAATCCCTGCCTGAGAACCGACAAGGATTAGCGGAAAGGATGATGGGCGGCGAATGAGGTCCATTCGACAGCCCATCATGGACCGGCACCAGTATCGATGTGCAAATATTCACGCCGCGTAAGTCCAATCTGTGGACGCGCCGTGAACACACCGAGAATCAGGACTTGCCCTTCCCCGGCTGCATGAGACTGCCGGTCATCTGGCGCATGTGGTCTCCGGCACTGGTGAACTGGCTGCGCAGGAAATCCGATTGGATTCGCATCGCCTCCTGAAGGTCGGTGGCATGGACGAGCTTGCGAGCATGCTCGAACGCCGACTTCATGTTCTGCTCGGTGAAAGCGAGCGCTTGCTTCGACACGTCCGCCCCCGCGCCCGGAACGGTCGTCATCGATTTGGTGGCGGCTTCGAAAAACATACCGAATGCCTTTTCCGCCTGGTCAATCGTCTTCTCGGCCAGGTCGCGCAGTTCGGCCGGAACTTCGAGCTTCGGTTCGATCATGGTCGCACTCCTCCCGTTTTCAGAACTGAATACCACACTTGCCGGATCGCCTGCCAGCGTCCAGCCGGAGGAAGACGTCGCCCGGCGGCCGGCTCTGGCAGGAAAACGAAGGGCAAGGCGTAAGGCCGGCGCGCAGGCAGGCTCAGGACAGGGGGTGTTCGGGGAGGGCTTCTTCGGTGGCGAGGTCTTCGACGAGCTTGATGACCTCGAAGCGCTGCCGCGGCGCGAGCTTCAGAAACGCGCGGAGCAGGCGCAGGCTTTCGACGGTGCCGCTTGCAGGCGCGCCGAGCTTGAGGTGCAGCTCAGCTGCGAAATTGAGGTTCTTCATCTCGCACCTATGACAAGCATCGGACTTCGTGATCCAACATCGAGATCCCAACTAAGAACCAAACGCCACACCCGGATGCCACAACCGGATGCCACAACCGGATGCAATGGCGACAGCTCGCTTTCGGCCGGAGGAGCCGGGTGTGTTCGCACGCCGAGCCACATGTGCAAGCAAGCACACCTAAGCAGGTTGCAACTATGTCAAGAAACAACCCCTCCGGCAAGCCTAACAGTTGGCGCAGCGATGCTCCGTCTGCATCGCACCACGGCAATTCCGGATAACAGGAATATGGCCCGCCGTCACCCACCTGCGTCAAGAAGCGTCATCGATCAGCATCCAGCCTCGATCGCCGTCAATCGACGCTGCAATTCGTGTTGTTTCGGATGTGAATGGATGTTGGTGGACGCGAATTAGTGCTTCTTCAGCGTATACACGTAATTGTTGAGTCCGGCATCGGCGGTTGTATCGTCAACGAAATAAACGTCTGAACCGTTTTCGAGGAACAAACGACAAAGCGGTGGCGGAACAGTCACGCAGATCACGGGCGCCGTGGCCGATGCATTGATCGATTCTGGCGCCCCAGCACCAAAGGACGACGGCATGCTTTCCTGCGATCTCATCAAGGGCGCCACAGTCGCGCTTCTCACCTTCTCGATACCAAGCGCGTGGGCGCAGGAGACCAGGATGAACCTGTTCAAGATCGTCACCATCAAGGACGAAATCGTCGTCGGATTGTCGACGGAGGAGCTTCAGGCCCTCGGCGGCAATGATGCCAGCGCCGTTGCACACGCCTTGGCGCAGAAGGGCGATCTCACCGTCTGGCAATACAACGTGCATCGCGGTCCGAACGGTGAATTGCAGCAAGCGCCGACCGCCAGAATCGGGCTTTTGGCCAACGCCTCACTGCGGGTCGAGCCCTATGCCACGACCTACCAGATCCTACCGCATCCCTAAGCAGGAGACCCGGGGGGGGGGGGGGGGGGGGGGGGGGGGGGGGGGGGGGGGGGGGGGGGGGGGGGGGGGGGGGGGGGGGGGGGGGG
>NZ_JBVVPN010000006.1:28969-229634 GCF_055811035.1 Bradyrhizobium sp. MI1.10 | reverse complement strand
CGTACGACAGAGTGAGCGGCACCGTTCGCTGATGGCGAAGTTGGCGCGACAGAACAAGTTGAGGCCGCTCCAACGGGTGGCCATCTCTAATTCCGTCTGCGAACCCTGTTCACTGACCTAGTTTTCTGATGCAGATCGGTTGGCCATTAGGGACAGGGGTGCAATCCCAATTCGGACCGAAGCCGTTATTCAGCTTAGAAGGTGGAAGCCAATAGAAGCTCATAGCTATAAGGCACAGCAGAACGACGATGAATAGAATACCCATCACATCCCCGCACCTTGGATACGGCAGAGGCCATTTCATCACAGCGTCTCAGCCTCGTCCCGCTCTTTTTCCGCATGCAATCTGCGACGTTACGATTGCAACCTGTAAGGGAGGCGCTCTTTCGCGTTACTTAAACGCTTAATTCAAATCGTGCTGATTATCCGCGAGAGCCGCCTGTTGGCCCCTTAGCCGACCCTTCGTGCGCATGCGGGTGAGGACCGCTTGGACTCAAAGCTGACGTTAACGGTCAGTATTTCATACCGTTCAGATCGGGATGATCCTTGTAAATGTTGTCTTGAAGCACGGTGTCTATCTGGGCGATGATATCGCCCATCGATGCCCTCAATCTTAGAAACTCATCTGCTGGAGAGGCTTCTTTGGCGAGCGTAAGCGCCAAGGATAACTCCTCAACGACCCGCTCTGCGTGCTGCTTAAATCGTGCGGCTGATTTCGCGTCCATAGAACCTTCTCGTGGAACAGGGCCTGCCTTGCAAACGGCAGCATACCTGCCTTTGGGACGAGGGAGTCTTCCAAATGGCTAGAGCGCGACTGTTTCCGTTAATGGCCCCATGCCGACGAGCGTCTCAGCCGCCGCGACGTCCGCCGTCGCCGATAAACCGGGGCCGAAGCGATATAAAGTGCGCGAGCAGGGTTGATACCCTTTATTGAAACAACCATAAAGAGTACTAGCTTCGTTGCCGAAATCGGCGAAGGCATCGAATAGGCGGGGTCTAAAGGATGCAGGATTTGGCGTTGGCCATGGTGATTGTTGTGGCTCTCGGAGGAGTCTTGTTCGGTGTGAGATATATGCGTCGCGAAGCTTACCTGCCGTATCACGCTATCGTAGTTGGAAAGCCCTTCAACGAACTCGATTCGGGTGTTCAAGCAATCATTCTCGGCATGCTGAAAATCATTGGCAGTGGTTTTGCCACATTAGGCATTACGCTCCTTTGGTTGTGTTTTGCGCTTTACACGGGCGAACGCTGGCGCCGTGGGCGATCTTGACCGTCTCAGCCGTCGCGCTGATCCCGATGCTGTATGTTGCAATCACATTGCGAACGTTCCGGCCTGGCGCGCCGACGCCTGTACGTCCCACGTGCGTTATGATGATTTTGATTGTGATTGGCGTCGGTCTGTCTTTGTTTACGCAGCATTTTTAGAACGCAGTAGACGTCCGCTTGTGGCCCGTGACGGACCTTAGCTCAGAACACCGCGGCGGCCGCTTTCGGGAGGTGAGCCGACGTGCAATCTGCGCGATGGCTGCTTTTGACCGATAGCGGCGTTCAATGCGGCCACGCAACACACTTCGGCCATGGGCTAATCCGATAGCTCGCTGGCGAATGGGGACGCTGATGGTCAGATTGTATTGGATCTATGCTGCCGTACTCGGCTGCTTGACCTCGTCTGCACAGGCTGCCGGTGTTCAGCTTCTGGATACCGATCCAAGTCTGGCCGGCGCTATATGGTACCCTTGCGCGGCAGCGGCGCAACGAGTGCCGCTCGGCAAACTCACCGTCCAATTTATTGAAGCGATTGAAGGTGCGAAGGACTGTCCTGTCACAGGAACGAAATTGCCACTCGTGATTGTCTCACACGGACGCGGCGGTTGGTTCGGACAACACGATGACACGGTGCAGGCTCTGGCAAACGCCGGATTTGTCGTCGCCTCGATCAGCCTTCCGGGTGACAATGGAAACGATTCCTCGCAGCGAGACAGCCTTTCCATTCTGGCATCCCGGCCCGCCAGCATTATCCGATTGCTTTATTTCATCTTGAATGACTGGAAAGACCGGGCTGCGATTGATTCCTCCAGGATCGGCTTCTTTGGGTTTTCGCTCGGCGCCTATACCGGATTGGTTTTGGCGGGCGGCAATCCCGATCTCCGGAGATTTGCGCTTTACTGCTCGGATGCGAACCGAACGCGGGCATGCGAGCAACTCCGTAGCGGCGACATACCAAACAGCTTGCCTCACGAACCTCGTATCCGAGCCGCAGTGCTCGCCGATACGGCAGTTAACTTTGCCTTTCCCGCCGACCGCTTGGCAGACATAAAAATCCCGCTGCTGATCTGGCGATCAGAGTTTGGGGGTGCAGGCGTAGACCCGAAAAACTCAGCGCTCGTTGCTGAGTCGCTGCCCGGCAAGAAGGAAGTGCGTGTGGTGCCTGCCGGTCATTTTGCTTTCCTGTCGCCGTGCTCGGCAGAGTTCGCGGAGAAGCTTCCTCGCTTCTGTGCTGATCCGCCAGGTTTCGACAGGAGGGCATTCCATCGCGAGTTCAATGCCAGCATCATCGATTTCTTTCGAGAAACTCTCGTTCGCCAGGGTGAGAGCCGCTAAAGCAGCCGATCCATGGAACGCGACAGTAGGGAGCGCTTTTTCCCTTAGCCGAGGGGGCGCCTGAACGCGTCATGTCGGCTCTTGGAGACAAATCCGACGGCAACCCGGCATCCGCCGCTTTTGAACCGTTGCGGACCTCGGACGTCGGGATCAAGATTGGACCTTGAGACCGCGGCGTCGGCCTCAAGTGGGCGCCTCTAGGAGTAATCTTTGCCGCACTCCGAGACCGACGAAATGTCAGTAAGAAAGCAGCTTATCGCGGACGCGATGGTGGTTGATGGTCGAGGACGAGTCTTTGTGCAAAGGCGCTCATTGACGCGCGGGTTGTTTCCCGGGTGTTGGGACCTGATCGGCGGGCACGTCGAAGACAACGAGGATGTTCTTTCTGCTCTGCGCCGCGAAATACATGAGGAGACAGGTTGGCAGCTCAAGAACATCGTTCTTGAGCTAACACCTAAGTATTGGAGCTATGGGCCGACACCCTACGAAGAACGACAGTTCATCGTGACCGTCGACGGGGACCTCACAAAACCAGCTCTCGAAACCGGCAAGTTGTCAGAAACTCTCTGGGTTGATCGTGCGAACGTGGAGAAGCTCAAAGAAAACCGCAAGCCGGATGACCAATTGATCTACAATTCGGTGGTGGAGGCTCTGAACGTTCTGGAGACAGTGCGGCCTCGGATATGAGATTGTGGTTGCAATATGCTCCGCAACTGCGACTTGCTTTGCAAGAGATCACTAGATGAAAGATGCTATTGTCCGTCACGCAACAGAACACGACCTGCATCAGGTTTTGAACCTTTACAGGCATCTCCATCCTCACGAAGCTCAACTGGAGCCAGCTACGGCTGAGCGCGTCTGGTCCAATCTGCTTTCATCGAGCTTTGTGACTGTGATCGTGGCGCAAGCAGGTGAACGGCTTCTATCGTCGTGCACGCTCGCAATTGTGCCCAATCTGTCTCGGGGGGGCCGATCATATGGCGTCATTGAGAATGTAGTCACCCACGCCGACCATCGCAAATTAGGGCTCGGGCGACGGGTCCTCACCTATGCGCTTGAGATCGCATCGCAGGCCGATTGCTATAAGGTCCACTTGGCAACGGGGTCCAAGCGTGAGACGACTCTGCGCTTCTACGAGCGGGCAGGATTCGAACGAGGCGGCAAAACTTACTTCGAAGTGCGGCGGTCTCGGGAATTGGTCCTCAGCCGACTCCTTTAACGTGGGCTGACGATATCTACTCGCAAGTTTAGAGCGGCTATTCATCCAAATCGAATTTGTGAGCACCCGCTCACGGCGCCGGACACGCCGCTCCGGTCTTCGCCCAGGCTTCCACCAGCGTGCCGGCCTGCTGTTGCGTGCCCGGCACGGGCGAGCGGCCGAAGCCGGGCTTCCAAGCCCAGCCGACGAGGGTGTCCTTGCCGATATGGTCGATCAGGTCTTCCACCTTGCGGCCGCCATTGCGCGCAGGATCCCTGATCTGCTCGCAGATCTCGGCGACAGTCTTGCCCTCCCAGGCCATCTCGCGCGGGGCCAGATGCCAGTCGGGATGGCCGGGCATGCGGCCGGGCTCGAAATTGGCCTTCTGGTGGCAGGTGTTGCAGCGCATCGCCTCGAGGCCGTGGCCGTCGGCGCCGCGCGTGACGGGTGGCTGATGCAGGCGGGCATTGTCGCCCTGGTGCGGCCTGTCGCCGGCCGGATGACAATTGGTGCAGCGCGGATGCGTCAGTACCTTGCCGAGTTCGGTGAAGATTGCGGCCGAACGCTTCTCTGTGTCGCCGATCGAAGCAAAGCTCTCGGGTGAGGCGAGGGCGTGGCTTGCCGTCCCCGACGCCGCAAAGCCCGCACTGAGACTGCCGGCGAGGGCGGCGACCACAGCAATCATCTTGAACCGCAGGTCGGAGATCATGATGCGCGTCACTTGGTGGCCATGAGGTAGCGCTTGGAGTCGGCGAGGATCACGTCGCGCACCGCCTCGTGATATTTGACGTAGCCGGTGCAGCGACAGAGATGACCGTCGAGCGCATCCGCGATGGTCTGCTCCAGTGCCTCGCGCGCCACCGGTGTCCGCGACAGGCGCTCCAGCAAGACCTGGCCCTCATTGAGGAAGCCGGCGGTGCAATAGCCGCACTGAAAGGCGAAATGCGCGATGAAGGCCTTTTGCAGGGTCGAGAGCTCGCCGTCCTTCGCGTGCCCCTCGACGGTGCGGATCGACTTGCCGTCGAAATTCACGGCGGGCGCGACGCAGGTCGGGCTGGTGGTGCTGGTGCCGTCGGGCGCGTCGACGATGACGGCGCAGCTCAGGCATTGCGCGGCGCCGCAGCCGAACTTGGTGCCGGTCATGCCCAGCATCTCGCGCAGAAAATCATTCATCGAGAGATCGTCGCGGACGTCCATCGGACCGTGCTTCTGGCCGTTGATGGTGAGGCTGAGGGTCGTCACGCGAGCACTCCCTTCAATAGGCTTGCGGTGACCGGCAGCGCACGGAAGCGATGGCCGGTGGCGTCGTGGATGGCGTTGATCAGCGCCGGCACGATCGGGATCATCACGACCTCCGCCATGCCCTTCGGTGCTTCGTCTGCCGTCTGCGGCTTCAGCATCTCGATCTCGAGATCGCGGAGCGGCAGGTCGGAGCCGCGTGCGACCAGATAGCGCCCGAGATTCCATTCGCCGTTGCCCGGCCCGCCTTCGAACGGGGGCAGGGTTTCGAGCAACGCGTAGCCGACGCCCATGGCGAAGCCGCCCTGGGCCTGGCCCATCACCACCTCGGGCACGAGCGCGGTGCCGCATTCGAGCACGCTATAGGCCTTGGCGATGCGCAAGCTCCCGGTTGCGCGCTCGATCTCGACGCGAACGACCGTGCCGCACATCGAGGTGTAGGCGGTGCCGATCCGGTTGTTGTCGGTCGGCGGAAACTTGACGCTGGTGCGGTTGATCCGCTCGAACTTGCCGTTGCCTTTGCGGATCGCCAGCGCGTCGATGTCGGCGCGGTATTGCTCCCCTAGCAGCGGGAAGCGTGCCCGCGACCACGCCCAGCGCGAGAAGCTGTGCGCAACCGCACCGGTGACGAAGCCGCGCGAATGAGCTGTTGCCGAGAGCACGGAGAGGGCGAGCGGTTCGAGGCCGGGCATGGTGAGCTGGCCGTTCTTCCAGCTTGCGCTGGCCCATTGTCCCGCGCGCGGATCAGTCTTTGCGATGCGCCACAGCTCGAGCGCCGCGGGCCACAGGCCGAACCGGAAAATGACGCGGGCGGCTTCCGCGGCGGAATGGGTGCCGACATGGGCGCCGATCGAGGAGCTCGTCGGCGAGCTGATCGCAGGCACCCAGCGCGGGTTTTTCTCCGCGGCATCCTGGGTCTTCTGGTCCATGGTGGAGGGATCGCCCGACGTGACCAGCCCGAGCACGTCATAGCTGTCGACGCGAGCGACCGAGACCTCGTCGGCGATGGCGCCGAGATGGCCGGCGACGCGGTTGGCCAGCGCCGTCCCGATGCCGTTGCCCATCTCGACATGATCGCAATAGATGACGATCTTGCCGTCAGGGGCGAGCTCGACACGGCCGAGCGAGCCGTCTGCGCCGGAGCCATAATCTTTCGTCACGCAGGCGACGCCGGTGCCGACCAGCCGATCCGACGAGGTCTGCTTGAACTGCGCCCGCTGCTGCCAGATCGGATGCTTCTCGAGCTTGTCGAGGATTTCGGGCGTGCGCACCGAGACGATGTAGGGATTGCCCGTCATGGTCCGACCGTTCTGCGGCAGCGCGTTGCGCCGCCGGAATTCGATCGGATCGTGCTTGAGCTCGGATGCCGCTTCGTCGATCAGGACCTCCAGGGCCGTCATGGCTTGCAGGATGCCGTAGCCGCGCATCGAGCCCGCGCTCACGCCGCGCGAGTGCACCGCGACGGTCCTGACGTCGACCTTCGGAATGTCGTAGATGCCGATCGCGCCGGTGGCCGCGACGACGGCGACGCTGGCCGAGAAATGGGCGAGCCCGCCGCCGTCGAGCACGTGATCGGCGGCGAACGCCTTGATCTTGCCGGTCACGCGATCGATGCCGATGCGCGAGCGCATCTTGATCGAATGGCGCTTGATGCCGGCCTGAAACTGCTGGTAGCGGTCATGCGCCAGCCGCACGGGCTTGCCGGGAAAGCAGACCGCCGCGAGCGCAACATAGAGAATGAAAGGCGTGTGATCGCGGCCACCAAAGCCGCCACCGACATGGGCGAACTGCGCGTTGATGTGCGCCGGCTTGTAGGGCGCGCGGGCCTTGCCCAAGAGATGCGCGATCGATTCCGCCGCCTCGTAGGGCGACTGGACGCCCAACAGCAGTTCGAGATTGCCGCCCTTGCCGTCGTACCAGGCGAGCCCGCATTCCGGCTCCAGGAACATCGGGTCGACCGATTGCGTCTCGAACTCGCGGTCGAGCACAAGCATGGAGGCGTCATCCGCTGCAAGCTCGGCACGGATCTGCTCGCCATATTTCGCCGCCTTGGCGTAATCCGCGGGCATGTCCTTCGCGAGCGGCGACCACACTGGCAGCGCCGCGCTCTGGACCTTCTTGGGCGAGACCCAGCCGGCCTGGAGCGGCGAATAGACATCCGGCTTGTCAGGCGAGGGGCCTGCCACGCGGGTGAAGCGGAAGGCCCCGTAATCGGGGACGACGACTGGCCCGGTCTCCTCGCCGAATTGGACGAACGTGCCGTCGCGTAGCGCCAGACGTGCCTGATCGAAGGCGTCGAACTTCTCGAAGATCAAAAGCGCGACCGGCTGTCCCAGATAGAGCGGCGTCTTGCCGATCGGACAGAACAGGTCGCCCGCGTAGAACTCCGGCACCTGGGTCCCGATCCGGTCGAGATCGGCGGCAGTCACCACGACCGACGGCTTGAGCGCGCCGCCGAGGCGGGCGAGGTCCAGCCCGGTATAGACATGCGTGGCGTCGTTGGCGCGGACCAGGATGGCGTGCGAGGTGGCCTGCGGCCAGCCCTGCAGATCATTGGCGCGGAAGTCGGAAGCGTAAAGCTTCGCACCGGTGACCTTGGCGACGCCGTCGATCCGGCCGGCGCCCGCCGTCGCGGGATTGAACTTGCCGCGTCCAGGCAGCGTCTCGTGCGCTGCGAAGGGCACGCCGGCTGCGGACGCCAGATGTGACAGGCTGACCGAGATGCCTCCCGCCGACAACCACTTCACGAACTCACGTCGCGAAGGCCTCATGATCATATCCTTGTACAGAGTTTCGAGAACATCGGGATGCGGCCAGCATGCGATGTCCGGAGGGCATAGGTCAGCGCCAGCGCGAATCCGTCACGATGCATCCTGCGACGATAGAACGGCTGAGGAGGTTTACAACCAATGAATGTGGTGCGCTTGCGCCTCGAATTGTGGTTTGGTGCTTGCTTTAGAGTCGAATCGAACGGAAGACGGTCCGGCAACAGGGGGCGCAATTCAAATGCAGCAGGATCCGAACGGTGCGTCTTCAGTCACCAGCGCCATGGGCACGACGACATTGTCGCGCCGTCAATTGCTGGATTGCGGTCTCAAGGCGGGCGCGTTGTCGCTGTTCGCAGGTGCCGCAAATGCCCAGCACGCCGTGCACGACCATGCGGGCATGTCCCACACCGCGGACATGTCGCCGAGCATGGGGATGGTCGCTGAAACGCCCGTTCCCGCCATGGACCAAGCGCTGGTCGAGCCCGAGGTGCGGCGGTCCGTCAATGGCGTGCTGAGCACGACCATGCGCGTCGGCTATGCCTATCGCCAGATCGGCGGCGTCAGGCTCTATGTCAGGTCCTATGAGGGCGGCAGCCCCGGCCCGACCTTGCGCATGAAACCCGGCGATACCCTGCGCATCAAGATGATCAACGATTTGCCGCCGAACCGCGATGGATTGCCGGCCGACATCAGCCATCCGCACCAGTTCAACAACACCAATTTCCATTTCCACGGCGCGCATACCAGCCCGAGCGGGATTTCCGACAACGTCATGCGCTCGATGGCGCCAGGCCGCAGCTACAACATCGAAATCACCCTGCCGGCCGATCACACCATGGGCACCTACTGGTATCACCCGCATCACCACGGCAGCGCCGACATCCAGATGTCCTCTGGCATGGTCGGCGCCGTCGTCATCGAGGGTGATTTCGCCGAAATTCCCGAGATCGCCACAGCCCGCGAACGGCTCATGGTGCTCACCCAGGTGGTCTACGATTCCAACGGCATGGTCGAGAATTTCGAGACGCTGTTTCCCGAGACCGCGACGCGCTTTCTCGCCATCAACGGCCAACGCCGGCCAATGATCGAGATGCGGCCCGGCGAGGTGCAGCGCTGGCGCATCCTCAATGCCGCCTATCAGGACGACATGCTGCTCGACCTGGAGAAGCACGATCTGCAAGCGATCGCCTATGACGGCATCCAGCTCGGCGCCATGCAGCCGCTCAAGCAGGTCCTGATTGCGCCCGGTCAGCGCGCCGACATTCTGGTGAAGGCAGGCAGCCCCGGCACCTACGCCTTCAACGCCACGCCCTACGATCAGGGCCACCCTTCGCCGGTCGGGCCCTTGGCGCGGGTCGTGGTCTCGGGCGCGCCGATGGACATGAAGCTGCCGCGCGCCTTGCCGCCGGCTCCGCTCGCGACCATCAAGGACTCCGAGATCACCAACCGCCGCAAGGTGGTGCTGTCGGCGACCGCGCCGGAGGCCGACGCCGCCGGCCATTGGCAGGAATTCGAGTTCTTCGTCGACGGCAAGAAGTTCGACCCCGGCCGCATCGATCAGCGGGTCAAGCTGGGCGCGGTCGAGGAGTGGACCATCGTCAACACGCATGAGCATGACGACCACGTCTTCCACATCCATACCAACCCGTTCCAGGTGATCTCGGCCAATGGCAAGGCGCTGGCGGTGCCGGAATGGCGGGATTCCGTGATCGTGGAGCGCAAGGGCGGCCAGGTCGTGTTCCGCTCGCGCTTCATCGATTTCACCGGCGTCTACATGCTCCACTGTCACATGATGAACCATGAGGAGATGGGCATGATGCAGACGGTCGAGGTCTATAAGGCCTAAGCTGCGGGTCGAATTGCGCGAATTTGGCGGCAGACGGGGCTGATCCGGGCCTGGCCGGGCTTCCCCTGGCGGCCCGCATGGCCTATTGACGCTGCAACGCAACAATCCCCCAAAAAGACCCCATGATCCGCCTCGACAACGTCAGCAAGCAAGCCGGCCACCAGATCCTGTTCATCGAAGCGTCCGCCGCCCTCAACAAGGGCGAGAAGATCGGGCTCGTCGGGCCGAACGGCGCCGGTAAGACCACGCTCTTCCGGATGATCGCCGGCGAGGAACCGCCCGATGAGGGGCAGGTCTCGACCGATCGCGGCATCACCATCGGCTATTTCAACCAAGACGTCGGCGAGATGGCCGGCCGCAGCGCCGTGGCCGAGGTCATGGACGGGGCGGGACCGGTGAGTGCGGTGGCGGCCGAGCTGCACGAACTCGAGACCGCGATGGCCGACCCTGATAAGGCCGACCAGATGGACGAGATCATCGCGCGTTACGGCGAGGTGCAGCACGCGTTCGAGGAGCTCGACGGCTACGCGCTCGACGGCCGCGCGCGCGAGGCGCTGTCCGGCCTCGGCTTCAGCCAGGAGATGATGGACGGCGACGTCGGCAAGCTGTCCGGCGGCTGGAAGATGCGCGTGGCGCTGGCCCGCATTCTCCTGATGCGGCCCGATGTCATGCTGCTCGACGAGCCGAGCAACCATCTCGATCTCGAAAGCCTGATCTGGCTGGAGAAGTTCTTGCACGATTACGAAGGCACGCTGCTGATGACCTCGCACGATCGCGAGTTCATCAACCGCGTGATCTCGAAAGTGGTCGAGATCGATTCCGGCTCGCTCACCACCTACGCCGGCAATTACGAGTTCTACGAGCAGCAGCGGGCGCTAAGCGAGAAGCAGCAGCAGGCGCAGTTCGAGCGCCAGCAGGCCATGCTCGCCAAGGAGATCAAGTTCATCGAGCGGTTCAAGGCGCGCGCCTCTCACGCAGCTCAGGTGCAGAGCCGGGTGAAGAAGCTCGACAAGATCGAGCGGGTGGAGCCGCCGCGCCGCCGCCAGACGGTTGCGTTCGACTTTCCGCCGGCGCCGCGATCCGGCGAGGATGTCGTTGCGCTCAAGAAGGTGTTCAAGGGCTACGGCAGCAAGCGGATCTATGACGGGCTCGATTTCATGATCCGCCGCAGGGAGCGCTGGTGCGTGATGGGCGTCAACGGCGCCGGCAAATCGACGCTGCTCAAGCTCGTCGCGGGCGCGAGCGAGCCGGACGATGGCACCGTGGCGGTCGGCGGCAGCGTCAAGATGGGCTATTTCGCGCAGCATGCGATGGATTTGCTCGACGGCGAGCAGACGGTGTTCGAGTCACTCGAATATGCGTTTCCGACCGCGGGGCAGGGCTCTCTGCGCGCGCTCGCCGGCTGCTTCGGCTTCTCCGGCGACGACGTCGAGAAGCGCTGCCGCGTGCTGTCGGGCGGCGAGAAGGCGCGCCTCGTGATGGCGAAGATGCTGTTCGATCCCCCGAACTTTCTGGTGCTGGACGAGCCGACCAACCATCTCGACCTCGCCACCAAGGAAATGCTGATCACGGCGCTGTCGGATTTCGAGGGCACCATGCTGTTCGTCTCGCATGACCGGCATTTTCTCAGCGTCCTGTCGAACCGCGTGCTGGAGCTGACGCCCGAAGGCATCCACCAGTTCGGCGGCGGCTACACGGAATATGTCGCGCGCACGGGGCAGGAAGCGCCGGGGTTGCGGTCGTAGTGATCGGCGGTAGCCCGGATGGAGCGAAGCGCAATCCGGGTTTCGTGCCGCGTGGGCAGTCGCGCGATGCGGTTGGTCCGGCCCCGGATTACGCTTCGCTCGATCCGGGCTACAGGGGCCCATTGAAATCTTGTAGCCCGGATGGAGCGAAGCGCAATCCGGGTCAGTCTTCGCGTTCGCCGAAGGTACCAACAACCCCTCCAGATCCTCCCCAATCGAGCGGAAGCAGGCCTTCGCGGACGTAGCGGTGGAGCGATGAATGCGGCCAGTCTGCCGGCGAAGAGACGTACCCGTGCTTGACTGGATTGTAGTGAATGTAATTCGTGCATCGTTCAAAATCCGCGTCATCGCGAATGGTGTGCTCCCAAAACCGCCGTTGCCACAGAGAGAACTCGCCACGACGATTGCGGGAGATGGCGGCACCTGAAGTGGCGAGTTGATGCGTGAAGACACTCTTGATGCGCCGCCACCGGCCGGAGAAGTCGGAGTCTGCGTCGGGCATCGTCATGATGACATGCAGGTGGTCCGGCAAGACCACGATTGCATCGATCGTGAACGGCCTGTCGGCGCGCGTCATACGAAATGCGTCGCGCAGTTTGTCAACATGATCGACCAACGCGGATGATCTTCGATCATCCCGCGCCACCGTGAAGAAGAAGGTCCCGCCAGGGACGAAGTTGCGCCGGTAGCGAACCACGCGGGCACCTTCCCGGATTACGCTTCGCTCCATCCGGGCTACAACCAGATCGAGAGATTTGCAATCCATTCGCTTGCTTGCGCGTTTCAGGGGCTCTCGCTACGCTCTTTCAAAAAAGGGAGCGAAACGCGCGTGAAGCAGGTCAGGTTCGGCGACATCACCATCGACGCGGTGATCGAGCGGGAGGGCCCGTGGCGGCGGCCGCAGGATTTTTTCCCGGCCTATGACGAGGGCGTATTCAAGCGGCATTTGCCGACGATGGAGCCGGAGGTGTTCGACGCCGCGCGCGGCATGATGGTGATCACCTATCAGACCTTCGTGGTGCGCACGCCGCGCTATACCATCCTGGTCGATACCTGCACCGGCGAGGACAAGGGCCATCCGCCGCCGTTCGATTTTCCGGGCAAGGCGCGCTGGCGCAACGAGCTGTTCGCGCTCGGCATCGGCTTTGAGCAGATCGACTACGTGTTCTGCACGCACCTTCACATCGACCACACCGGCTGGAATACGAGCTTGCGCGACGGTCGTTGGGTGCCGACGTTCCCGAATGCGAAATACGTCTTCCACAAGGGTGAATATGCGGCCTGGGAGGCCGAGCATGCCAAGGGCTGCAACCCGCCCGGCACCGTGTTTCGCGACAATTGCCTGCCGATCGTCGAGGCAGGCCAGGCGCTCCTGGTGGATGACGATTACGCGCTCGACGACACCGTCACGCTGACGCCGACGCCGGGGCATTCGCCCTGCCATTGCTGCGTGAACATCTTCTCGAAGGGGCGCCGCGCGGTGGTCGCCGGCGACCTCATGCATCATCAGATCCAGTGCCGCGAGCCGGACTGGTCGGCCAGACCGGATTGGGATCCGAAGCAGTCGGCGGTGTCGCGGCGAAAGTTCTTTGCTTCCGTCGCGGACACCGACACGCTGATCCTGCCTGTCCATTTTCCGGCGCCGACCGTCGGCCTGATCAAGCCGCGCGGCGCCGCCTTTGACTACCGGTTCAAGCGGGAGTAGAGCGACCGCAGGTCGGACGCCCTAATAAGTGTAGAACATCCGCTGGATTTCCTTCGTGTCGGTCGTCTTTGTCAGCGCCAGCATCAGCAGAATGCGCGCCTTTTGAGGGTTGAGCGTATCCGAAACGACGAAGTCGTGTTCGTCGTCCTTGGCCTCGCCATTGCGTGCGACGATGCCGTTCCCGACACGGCTGCTGCGAACGATCACGACACCCTTCTTGCGGGCCTCGTCGAGAGCTGGCTCGACCGCGGGCCTGGCCAGGCTGCCGTCGCCGACGCCGGCATGCACGATCCCCTTGGCTCCGGCGCCGACAAAAGCGTCGATCGCGACCCGGTTCATGTTGGCATAGCCGTAGACGATATCGACTTGCGGCAGGACATCGAGGCTGGAGACGTCAAATTCGGAGTCCGCCGTGTGGCGGCGCGTCGATTGACGATAGAAGTACGGCTTGTTGCCCTGCATGTAGCCGAGAAAGCCGAGTTCCGGTGTACGGAAGGTGTCTGCCGTCGAGGTGTTGTTCTTGGTGACATCGCGAGCCGCGTTGATCTGATCGTTAAGAGCAACCAGCACGCCCTTGCCGACGGCCTCGTCACTGCCCGCGAGGATCACCGCATTAAAGAGGTTGATCGGCCCATCCGCGCTGATCGCCGTCGACGGTCGCATTGCGCCGACGACGACGACGGGCTTCTTGCTCTTGACGACGAGGTCCAGAAAATAGCTGGTTTCCTCGATCGTGTCGGTCCCGTGCGTGATCACGATGCCGTCGACGTCGTCCTGCGCGAGCAGCGTGTTGACGCGCTTGGCAAGCTTCAGCCAGTAGTCATTGTTCATGTTCTCGCTGGCGATCTGGAAAACCTGCTCGCCCTTGACGTTGGCCACCGTTTTCAGTTCGGGGACGGCATTCAGGAGGGTCTCTATGCCCACCGTGGCTGCGGTGTAACCGACCACGGTGGTGCTGCTCGCCCCGCTGCCGGCGATCGTGCCGCCGGTTGCGAGCACCATGACGTTGGGCAGTCCCGGGCCCCGCGCGTTCGCGGCTTCAAGTCCGATGAGCAGCGCGAAGAGCATGCTCATTGCCGCGATGAAGTGATGACGCACTCGAGGTTGCCACATCTTGACGTCCCTTTCCTAGAAAGCCTTGTCGATGCGCCCCGCTTCGCTCAGCACCACATGATCGGTCAGTCGAGAGCTCCTGTCTAGGGCGACGCTTTCGGATGATTTGGTCTGGAAGCCGGCACACGCAAACACACACGCGAATGGCCGGGACAAGCCCGGCCATGTGGCAGTTCGTCTGGCGATTGCTCGCTAAAGCAGCAGCGAATTCGCGGCGCCTTACGCGCCCATCTCGCACTTCTTCATAAAGCTGTTCTTGGCGGCGCCGGCGAGCGGCTTGCCCTCGGCGCTGACGGCCTTGGGCGCGCAGGCTTCGGCTTTGCACTTCTTCATGAACGAGGTCTTGGCGGCGCCAGCCAGGGCCTTGCCGTCCTTGCCGACGGCCTTGCTTTCGCAGGTGTCCTCCGCGAAGGCCGAACCCGCTGCAAACGTGGCAACGATCGCAGCCAGGAAAATCCGCTTCATCATGATTGTCTCCCTAAACCAGAAATGGCACGCGGATTGGAGCCGGGAATCGTGGCGCAATCAAGCTGGATGAGCGCCTGCCGTCCGGTCTTCCTGGCGATTTTTCGAACGCGGGTTCGACGGGGCCCACGGTCTGCTGCACTGCTCGCTGACCGGGACGGGCGATCCTGCTAGCTTCGGGCGAGTTTAGCCGAAGGGAGATCGTGATGGAGACCCTGATTGCGAACATGCCGGATGCCGCTTCTGACCGGCATTCTCACCTGGTTCGGCCACAAGACATGGAATGGCAGAAGACGCGCTTTCCCGGCTGCGAGGCCAAGACGCTGCTGTTCGATCGCAGCAGCGGTCTGATGACGGCCTGGATGCGCTTTGCGCCGGGATCGGTGCTGCCCGATCACGAGCATGTCGGCGTCGAGCAGAGTTATGTCATAGAGGGCGCTCTCGTCGACAACCAGGGACCGGCCAAGGGGATTGCCTGCAAGGCCGGCGAATTCATCTGGCGCGAGGCGGGCAGCCGGCATGCGGCCTGGTGCCCGGAGGGCGCCCTGATCCTGGCGATCTTCCAGGTGCCGAACAAGTTCTTCGAAGCCGACGGCCGCGTCGTCGATGCCGCCGGTCAAGATTGGGACCAAACGTGGGGGCACACCAACGCGCAACGGGCGGGGAGGCCGCGATAGGCGGCTCTTCGCAGCTCAACTGCCGTCATCGATGCTTCTGACGAGCATGGTGACCTGAACGGCGATCAGCCGCCGCATCTCCTTGCCGTTCCTGGCGGTTTCGCGCAGTCCCCGCATGCCGAACACCAGGCATCGCGCCAGCACCTCCGGCTCGATCGCTATCCCGGCGGCCTTCACCTGATCGCGGATGAGGTCGGCGACCAGACACTGGAAGTTGTCGTAGACCTTCCGAACTGCGGGGAAACGGAGGTCGAACAGATCTGCCGAATCGGGATGCGCCTCGATCAGGTCGAAGCCATGCGATCCCCAGGATTTGCAGGCGTGGAGCAGCTTGGCGTGAAGGCCGTCGAGGCGCGCGATTGCGGCCCTGATCTCCCGATGCTTCTGCTCGTCCATTCGCTGGATCACCGCCGCGAACACGGCATCCTTGTCGGGGAAGAGCAAATAGAGCGCCGGCCGCGACATTCCCGCCTTGGCGGCGACGTCGCCCATCGTCGTGCGGGCATGGCCGTAGCGGGAGAACACCTCCGTTGCAGCCTCGACGGCAAGCGCCTCTTTCGAAATGCTGGAACGAGCCATGAGCCTCACAAGCGTTGGAATTGAACGTCGGGTCATATTGACAAGATATCAATAATTGTCAATTTGACGGAAGCGGCATGAGGCCACGAGAGGTTCTGCGAGATGAGCGATGAAGCGCGACTGAAGATCTGGAACACCTATCAGGCGGCGTGGGGACCCATCGATGACGACGAGCGGCGTCGGCTGCTTGAGCAAAGCGTGGCCGCGGACTGCGTGTATACCGATCCGGGCTCGCAGATTGAGGGACGCGACGCCTTGATGGCGCGCATCGGTCAAACCCAGCTCAAGTTTCCCGGCGCGCATTTCAGGAATGACAGCTTCCTCGAGCACCATGATCAGGGGCTTTTTCGCTGGACGATGTACGACGGCGCCGGTCGCGTGTTCGTCACGGGCGAGAGTTTTGGCCGCTTCGGCGACGATGGCCGCCTCGTTCAGGCGACGGGCTTCTTCGAGGTGCCCGCAGCCAAAGCCTGAGCGCTGGCCGGCGCGGCAGCCGATCCTGCCGCTCCGGGCGTCGCCCTCAGGCGCCGCGCGCGAGAAGCGCCTTGAAGTCCGCGCGTGCGCGCTGTGCTTCGGCTCGCGCCACTGCGGAGGCGTCGCCGAGGCCGAAATAGCCGTGGATCAGGCCGGGGCCTTCATGATGCTTCACCGGCACACCGGCGGCTTCCAGCGCGCGTGCATAGGCTGTGCCCTCGTCGCGGAGGGGATCGAACCAGGCGGTGGTCACGATCGCGGGCGCGACGCCGGCGAGCGAAGCCGCGCGCAGCGGTGATACGCGCCAGTCGGTCGCATGCAAGGGATCGGCGAGATAATGGCCGCAGAACCACTCCATCACGGCGCGTGAGAGGAAGTAGCCTTCGGCATTCTCGGCGCGCGAAGGGAAGTGTGCGTTCTCGCGCGCGTCCGCATAACTCCCGAGGACGTCGGTTACTGGGTAGACCAGGAGTTGTGCGGCGAGCTTGATGCCGGCGTCGCGGCAGGCGATCGCGGTGGTGGCGGCGAGATTGCCGCCGGCGCTGTCGCCGGCAACGCCGAGGCGTTTTGCATCGGCGCCAAATTCCGCGACGCGGCCAAACACGTCGCTGACCGCGGCAAAGGCGTCCTCGAACGCGCCGGGAAAGCGCGTTTCGGGCGGGCGACGGTAGTCGACGGAGACGACGACCGCGCCGGTCTCGATCGTAAGGTTGCGTGCCTGCCGGTCGTGAGTCTCGAGGTCGCCCGCGACCCAGCCGCCGCCATGGAAAAACACCACGGTCGGCGCCGGCGTGGTGCCGACCCGGTAGATACGTGCATCGAGCGGTCCGGCGCCGCCTTTCACCTTGATATCCGCGACGATGTCCACCGGCGGCGGCGCTATGGCCGCGCGTGAGGCAGCCAGTGCGCGCAAGGAATCGCGTGCGCTCTGTGGCGTCATCGTCTTGGCATCGCGCATCGGCAGCAGCGGAATGATCTGGGCGATGACGGGATCGAGCGGTGCGGCCATGTTGGGATCCTCACAGGGTTCTTGGTCTTGCTTGCGGGTTAGCATAGATATGGCGCGCCGCATCGGCAACGGCTCGCAGTTGCCATGCCAGGGTTTGCGATGCCATGGGATGAACGGGCAGGGAGGTCTTGAG
Organism: Bradyrhizobium sp. MI1.10; assembly: GCF_055811035.1. NCBI lineage: Bacteria > Pseudomonadati > Pseudomonadota > Alphaproteobacteria > Hyphomicrobiales > Nitrobacteraceae > Bradyrhizobium > Bradyrhizobium sp. MI1.10. Next base: position 212,082 of record NZ_JBVVPN010000006.1, on the reverse strand, counting down.
GTGGAATTCGAAACGCTGGTCCAGTCGCGCCGCAGCGTGCGCGGCTTCAGGAACGAGCCGGTGCCGCGCGCGGTGATCGAGGCGATCATCGACAGTGCCAAACGTGCGCCGTCGTCGATGAACACCCAGCCTTGGCATGTCCACGTGCTCACAGGCGGGCCGCTGGAACAGCTGCGCCGACGCAACATGGAGGAAATGGTTGGCGGCGCCAAAGTCAAGCGCGACATCGTCAGCCATGGCGAATACCAGGGCGTGCACCGGACGCGGCAAGTCGACGTCGCCAAGAAACTGTTCGGCGCGATGGGGATCGCGCGCGACGACAAGCCGATGCGGCAGGACTGGGTGCTGCGCGGCTTCCGCCAGTTCGACGCGCCGGTCTCGCTGGTCTTGACCTATGACCGCGTGCTCGATCCCGGCGCGGTCTGCCATTTCGATCTGGGCGCGCTCTGCTACGGCATCGTGCTCGCGGCCTGGGACCGCGGTCTCGGTTCGGTGATTAACGGGCAGGGCATCATGCGTTCCGACATCGTGCGCGAGGTCGCGAACATTCCGGAGGACGAGGTGATCATGACCTGCGTCGCGATGGGCTATCCCGACGACAACTTTGCCGCGAACGCCGTTCGCTCCGATCGCGAGGGCAACGACGATTTCGTGCGTTACGTCGGATTCGCCGAGTAGCGCAGGCAGAGGAGATTATTCTCTCGCCGAATTTTTTTTGGTGCGGACCGCTTGGCGGCCTCTTGCATTCTCGATCGTGCGGGAGGAACAATGTGCGGACTGAAAGGTTTGATGCTGGCGCGAGGGAATTGACATGCGGCGGCTCGCTAGCCTGGTTCGACGGTTCTTCGGCCCGCGAGTGCGGCGTCCGATCGATGATGATCCAAGTCTTCCTTTCACCCCCGAAGAGTTCGGCCGGATGATCCGCAGCGGCCGGCACGAGGACATGAAGCTGCTGGCCGAAGGGCTGGCCTGCCGGACCGTTCCGCGCCGCACCAGACACCGCGCCGCGCACTAGGCTGGAGTCGAGACGGGTTGCTGCGCTCATCTCGTGAGTGCGACCTGTCTGAACGCGGTCAGCAGTGCCTTTTCCAGCTTTCCACTCATTCCGCAGAGAATGTTATAAGCCTCTGCCCGCGGCATCGTTGGCTTGTAGTGCCGGTGCTCGATCAGGGCAGCGTAGATGTCCGAGATCGTCAGGATGCGCACGATATCGCCGATGTTCCCGGCGCAGAGCGCATCCGGGTAGCCGCTGCCGTCGAGAAATTCGTGATGATGCCGCACGGCATCGAGGATCTCCGGCGAGATATTGTCGTGGTCTTTCAGAAAATCGTAGCCCGCCACCGGGTGCGTCTCGATCATGGCACGTTCCTCCGGATCGAGACGGCCGGGCTTGTCGAGGATGGCAAGCGGGATCCGGGCCTTGCCGATGTCGTGGAACATGGCCGCCGTGTATAGCCGCTCCAGATCTGACCTGCCGACGCCAAGGCTCAGGCCGAAATCGATGGCGACGCCGGTGACGAGGAGGCAATGCTGATAGGTCCCCTCGTGATGGCGCCGCACCGTCGTGAGCCATTCCGACAGGCCATGCTGGGTGATGCGATCGGCGATCTGGCGGCCGGCTTCCCTGGCGCCGCTGACGTCAATCGGCTGCCCCGATGTCACCGAGGCAAACATCGACGCGATGGCAATCGCCGCGGTCTCGACGGCGTTGTCCGGCTGCGGCGCGTGACCTGAGGAAGCAGGCGCCTCTTCGGCGGGATCAACCAGCGCTGCCAGCAGCTTGATCTTGTCGATCGTCCCGGGAAGGACGAGCGTGGCTCCGAGCGCGTAGGCCTGCGAGATACTCATGTGAGAGGAGTGCTCGACCAGGAAGATGCGCTTGGTTGCCTTCGCGAGCTTTACGCCTCGTTTCTTGATGGCCGCAATGGTGTGGACATCATGCAATTCCGCACGGATGACGATCGCGAACGGCACCTGGGACAGCTTGGCTTCCGCGTCGAGCCGTTCGCCTGCGACGGCAAACTGCTGCTCGAGCATCGAACAGACGCTCGACAATTTGTCTGAAGAATCAGCCAGCACATGCACGAACGGGCGTGCCGCTTCCTTCTCTCGGATGCCGCCGTCGCCCTTGACGCGGCGGGATATAATTCGCGCGTTCTGCACGGTTGACCTGAATTATGCTGAGTGGATGGGCTGATGAATCCTTGGGGCCTATTTGCTCTGAGCGGCAGTCTGCGCGGCGGCTGCCGGTTTCCTCTTGCCGTCTGCGGTGACGAAGTGCACGCCGGCGGTGGTGCCGTCGATCCAGACCAATTCGCAGCGCCGGTAGGCGAGCCCCGTCGACGACAGCAGCAGGAAGAATTCCTTGGCCCGCAGAACGTCGAGCGTGCCCTCGACTTCGATCTTCGCACCGCTTTGCGATATGTCGAGCAGAACGCAGCTGCGCCGCCACGTGCCGTCCGAGCCCATCAGATTGACCGGCTGCTTGTGATCCATTTTCACGCGCTGCGCTTTGCGACCGTCGAACTTCATCGGCTAACCCCCATCTTCGCGCCGCGATTTGCCGGATCGCTCGTGTTGGCGCTTGCCGCTATTTCCCCCCATCGCACTGTCCATTGGCTGGTGGACAGAAGCAGCGTCTCGAAGATCCGTTGCGCGCGCTCGCGCCCGGCATAGGAGAGCCTTTTCCCGCTGCGGTTGCTCAGGATGGTAAGGGTGGTCTGCCAGTTCAGCCGCGAGGCCCGGCACGCCATGACCAGCCCCTCGCAATCGTCGTCGCTCACGACACGCTCGATGATTTCGAGCGGCGCCCCTGAAAGCACCGACAGCGCCGTGAATAGGTTGGCCGTCTCGCCGCGGATCGCAAAACGGTTCACCGTGGAATCGTTGAGCTTGCCGATGCGGTTGAGGACGACAATCTCCGGCCTCGCGCTGGCGTAGTCGGCCCTGCAAGGCCGCTTTGGCGGAGCCGGCTCCGTTTCCGGCACCGGCGACGCGGCGAGCGGGTTGGGCGTGGCCGGCGCCTTCCGGGCTGGTGGGGCGGAGAGCAGCTTGCGCACGACCAGGTCGGGCGTGCCGGGCCGGAGCACCAGCGCCTTCGCGATCTCGCCGTCCTGGTCGGCCATGGCAATCAGCGCTGCATAGGCTGCGTCGGAGAATTTCGTTCCCGGGTTCTTGATCAGGGCAAGGCAGATCGGGCCGCCGTGCTTGATCAACGCTTCGGTCACGGTCGGCGCGATGTCGCTGCGGGCGGCGATCGCGCGTCGATGCCACTCGCCACGGGAGTCAATGACAGCCTCGAGATCTGCCGCGGAAAGTGCGCGCGACTTGAGCAACACAGGACATGCCACGTCCGGATTATCGTGCGAGGCGAGACGCCACAATGTTTCGGGAGGCGCGATGTCAAGCTCGGCGAGCGCCATGCTGAGCTGAACCAGTGCGCTGGTCTCGACCCGTTCCGTCAATCGCAGCAGAACACCGTCGACCACGTTGACGAGCAATTCCCGGCACTGGCCGCGGCTACCAGTGAGCAACTGCACCATGCCGGAGAGAATGCGTGCGCAACGCTCCGCCGGGCACGTTGCGACCGTCTCTTCCAATTCAGCGAGAATATCAGCAGGCGAATTTGCCATCATGGCAGGGGCCTGACCTAAAATTAATTTGGACTATCGAACTGCTTCTATTCCGCTCGACAAACGTTAATTTGAAATTTTGATTTTGCTCGTCTAGGTATATGTGCACCGCTGGCCACACGGGAAACGCTATCGAAAATTGGCGAGATTTGATGCGCCGGCTTGTCCTTGGACTTCGACGCTCGCCAACTGGTCAACATAGTTCGAAGTGATTCTTTCAGACTTAAGGGACACCGGAACGGGGAAGTTGGGCCGGCATCGTCGCCGGACGCGCGTGTGTTGCGACGCGAAGTTTCACATTTGCCATGAACAGAACTGATGATGCGCCGACGCTAGCGCCGAAGGTGTTTCGTTTCACCGACGTCGATGAATTTCGAAGTGCCATACGAGGCCTGAACTTCGAGTTCACGCCTTTCGTACGGAGGATTTCGGCCGAGCAGACCATTCTGTCGCTGCCCGGCTGCGACGTGAATTTGACGCGGGCATTTCCGCGGGTCGTCGACGCACAGCTCGTCGAGAATTGTACCGCGATCGGATTCACGATGGACGATTTGGACGTGCCGGTTCGATTCAACGGCACGCAGCGCACACGACCCGTCATCGTCATCGGCAGCGGCGGCGCAACCTACACCACCATCGAGGAAGTGCCGCGGCAAATCGGCTCGGTGGTGTTCAGGCCGGAGGTGACGGATCGCGGCTGGCCACAAGCAGCCCTCTGCTTCAACATCTTCGAAACGACCGCCGCGGGCTTGAACCGGCTCCGCGGTGTGGTTCGGGAGGTGCTGGCAGCCGCTTCGGAGCCGGTCGATGCGCCCGACGTGCCGCTGAAGGCGGCCGCCATGAAGGAGACCCTGCTGGGGACTGTGGACGCAATTTTCCAAAGTATGGGTCCCGCGCGATGGACCCTGCGCCCCAATGACGAGCGCAACTTCAAGGTCTTTCAGGACATCCGCGCGCTGCTTTCCGACGACCTCTCCCAGCCCATCTACAGCGACGAGATCGCGCGCAAGCTCGGCTTGTCCGTTCGCACCATGCACGACGTCGTCCGCCGCTATCGCGGCATGAGCCTGCACCGCTATCTACGTCTGCGGCGGCTGTGGCTGGTGCGTCAGCGGTTGCTCGCCGGTGCCGACAGCGTCAAGGCCGTCGCGCTGGCGTTCGGCTTCTGGCATCTCGGCGACTTCTCCAGAAGCTATCGTGACAGGTTCGGCGAGACACCGTCGCAAACTCTCGAGCACGGACGGCGAACCTAGCGCGTCAAAACGTTGAGGCCGGCCTGCTGATCCGTGCTATACTACCGGCCATGAGCAATCGCATCCTCGTCCTCTACGGTTCCTACCGTTCCGACCGCATGGGCATACGCCTTGCGAATTTCGTCATCGATCGCCTGCGCGGTCGCGGCGACGACGTCGTGTTCATCGACGCCAAGGCGATCGGCCTGCCGATGCTCGATCGTATGTACAAGGAATATCCCAAGGGCTCCGCACCTGAGGCGCTGGAGAAGCTGGCCGGAGAGATCCGCGGCGCCGATGGCTTTGTCTTCGTCACCGGCGAGTACAATTGGGGCATCCAGCCGGGCCTGAAAAATCTCACCGACCACTTTCTCGAGGAGTGGTTCTGGCGTCCGGCCGCGATCGTGAGCTACTCGGCCGGCCGCCTGTCCGGCGCGCGTGCCTCGACCGCCTGGCACGGCACGCTGTCGGAGATGGGTATGGTGGTGGTGTCGAGCACCATCGGCGTCGGCCCGATCGCACAGACGCTGTCGGAGGCGGGCGAACCGATCGGCGAAGGCGGCAAGGCGTTGGAACGCTCGTTCCCGCGCTTCGCCGACGATCTCGCGTGGTGGATCGAGGCCGCCAAGGCGCAGCGGGCGCGCAAGGCGCCGCCTTATTGATGTCCCGTAGCCCTGATGGAGCGCAGCGCAATCCGGTGCCGTCGGTGTTTGCGGCACGATTCCCGGATTACGCTTCGCTCCATCCGGGCTACGAATTTGGTTGCTACGCCGACCTGACCTCGCCGAGGAAGCGGTCGAACTGTCCGGCGAGATCGCGCGACTGGGTCGAGAGCTGCTCGGCTGCGCCCAGCACCTCTCTTGCGGCCGTGCCGGTATCGTCGGCGGCGCGCTGCACGCCTGAAATGTTGGTGTTGACCTCCTGGGTGCCGCGCGCGGCCTCCTGGACGCTGCGGGCGATCTCCTTGGTCGCCGAGCCCTGTTCCTCGATCGCGGCCGCAATCGCGGTGCCGATCTGGTCGATTTCGCCGATGACGTCAGCGACGTTGCGGATCGCGGTGACGGTCTCGTCGCTCGCGGCCTGGATCGCCGAAATCTGCTCGGAGATTTCGGTGGTGGCCTTGGCGGTCTGGCCCGCGGGCGATTTCACCTCGGCAGCAACCACCGCAAAGCCGCGGCCGGCGTCGCCGGCGCGGGCAGCCTCGATGGTCGCGTTGAGCGCCAGCAAGTTGGTCTGCTCGGCGATGCTCTGGATCAGCGTGACGACGTCGCCGATCTTCTGCGCGCCCTCGGCCAGCGCACGGGCGGTGTCGCCGGTGCGGCGGGCGTTGTCGACGGCGCGGGCGGCGATCTCGGTGGATTGGGCCACTTGACGGCCGATCTCCGAGATCGAAGAGGTCAGCTCTTCGGTGGCGCTCGCGACGGTCTGCACGTTGCTCGATGTCTGCTGTGAGGCGGCGGCGACGACCGCGGCCTGGCTGTTGGTCTGGGCCGCCGTCGAGGTCATCGACTGCGCCGTGCTTTCCATGGTGGAGGACGCGCGCGACAGGCCGCCGACGAGCTCGGTGACCTTGGCTTCGAACGCGCGGGTGATCCCGTCGAGCGCCTGTGCGCGGCGCATCTTGCCGTCGTTTTCGGCCTGCTTCTCCGCCGCAAGGCTGTCAGCCCGGATCATGTTGTCCTTGAAGACCCGGACGGCCGCAGCCATCGCGCCGATTTCATCGGAACGTTCGGCGCCGGGAATCTCTTCCGCGACCTCGCCATCGGCAAGCCGCGACATCCGCGTTGTCAGATTGACGATCGGGGCGCAGACGCGGCGGCGGACCGTGACGATGAGGCCGGCGCTGGCGATCAGCACGGCGAGAAGGCCCGCGAGAGCGATGGTGAAGCTGGTGTGGGCCGCAGTGGAGGCACCGGCGAGAATGTGCTCGGCGTTGTCGTAGAAGGCGTCGCGGACCTCGATGATGGTGCCGAGGCCGCGCTGCGTGGCGGTGTAATAGGTGTCCATGTCGTGTTCGTACTTGCCGCTGACCGCACCCTCCTTCACCAGCTTGAGCTCGCGGCCGAACTCTTCGATGTAGATCGCGTTGAATTTCTCCAGTGCGGCGGCGATGTTCGCCGGCGTTGCGGGATTGCCGCGCAGCTCCAGCAGCGACATCACGATCTGATCGTTGCGGCCCTGCGAGCGGCTGATCTCGGCCTTCTCGGTATCGGTCGCTGGTTTCTTGCCCCCGACGAGGTTCTTGTGCAGGCTGGAGTTGAAGCCGCCGACGTCGCGCAACGTCATCGCGATGTTGGCGTAGCTGGCCTGCCGGTAGGCGTCGCCGTTGAGGATCGCCATGCGGCGGACCTGCTCGTTGAGCAGCGCAGTCACGCTGGCGTTGAGCACGGCGTTGTCGGCGACGATCTTCTTGGCGGCGTCCTTGCGCGCCTCAGGCGGGCCCGACATCGCCTTGTCGATGGCCTCGCGCAGCGACGTGAATTTCGAATTGATGGCGTCGATGTTGCCGCCGGTGGTGTTGCCGTCGTCGAACGGGCCCGGCAGGTCCTTGCGCAGCGCGTTCATCCTGTCGCGGGCGGCATCGGTCTGCTTGCGCAGCTTGTCCTGTTCGGCCAGCAGCGCCGGGTCGACGGCGGGAGGGCCATAGAGGATGTTGGTGGAAAAGCCGCGCTCGGGATTGAGGTAGCGCGGGATGTCGCTAACGGCGCGGACGGTCGCCAGCCGCCCCTGGGCTTCGGTGATTCGCTCCATCGTCTGGTATTTCGTTACGGCGACGTAGACGGCGAGGCCGCCGCCCACGGTCGAGAGCGAGACGATCGCGGTGGTCAGGAGCGTACCGATTTTCATGAGTCTGTCCGGCAACTGGCGCGGGAAATAATTTGCACGGACAATAGGCAGGCGATGTTAATCCCGGGTTTACGCTGGTGGCCGCGGTCACTTGGGCTGTCGGTCGAGGACCGCGAGGATATCGAGCGTTGCCTGATCGCGCTTGCCCGAAAAATACCGGGCGAGCGCCTGGTCGAAAACGGGTTCGTCGGACACCGCCTCGAACAGCGTCATCGACGAGCGGAATTTGGCATCATCGGGCGCGCCGAGGATCGCGTTGATGGTCCGGCCTTCGACGGCAAGCACGAGGCGGGTGCATTCGATCAGGCGCGGACCGAGGATGGGGTGGGCGAGATAGGCCTTGGCCTCCGCGCGGGAGGCGATGGCGTAGCGCTGCGACATGGCGCTGAAGCCGAGGCCGGCGACCTGCGGGAAGACGAACCACATCCAGTGGCTCTGCTTTCGGCCCCGGGTCAGCTCCCCCTGAACGTCGCCATAGACCGGGTCCTGGGCCCGGACAAAGCGTTCTAGATCGAACGGATCGGTCATAAGATACCTTGGGATACCCCGGAATGGCTTGCCGGAGCCTTGCCAGACGCCTGCCGGCCCCGATTATGCCTAACTTTTGGCTCCCAATGTGGTAGCTGGTATAGAGTCTCCGGGTGGGGGTGGGTCCCCCCGGGGGTCGATTTTGGGGAGCTGATGGTTTCCGACCGGGCACAAGCCGAGAGGCTATTGTCGCGCCGCCGTATTGGGCGAGCCGAGACGATATTGCTGTCTCTGGCCGCCGTCGCGCTGGCACTAGGCGCTGCCGCCTGGGTCGCGGATATCGGCGCTCCGGCCTCGCTGGTCACCGCCGCACTGCCGCCGGCCAATGCGCCTTCGTTCGATGATCGTTTCGCTTCGGCGTCCGGCAATCCGCCCGCCCGCGAGCTTGGGCTGCGGACGCTGGAGCGCTCCGCGGTGAGTGCAGTCCAGCTCAAATTGCGCGACGCCAAGGCGATGCTCGCCCAGAAGCTCCAGGGCGATGACTGGCGCTCCACTCTGACCGACGACGACCGGCATATGTCCGAGGAGACGAGACAATCGCAGCGTGCTGACGCCATCCCGATGCCGCGCTCGCGCCCGCCCCAGGCCGACATCTCCGCCCAGATCGCCTCGAGCCAGGCTTATGCGGAGACCAACCCCCGGGTCGACAACCGCAACTTCTTCGAAAAATTCACCGACAAGATCAGGCTGGCCTCGCTGACGCCCGACAGCGGCCTGTTCGGCAAGGCGCCGGATCTCGCCGCGCTCGGTTACGATTCGCGCACCGCGGTCTACGACATCTCGGCCAAGGCGCTTTACCTGCCGAGCGGCCTCGCGCTGGAAGCGCATTCAGGCATGGGCGCGCTGATGGACGACCCGGAGCACGTCGACCAGCGCATGGTTGGCGCGACCCCGCCCGCGACCTACGACCTGAAGCCCCGCGAAAAACTGTTTCACGGCGTCCGCGCGCTGCGCTTGACCCCCACCGAGGGCACCAGCGCGCTCGGCCGCGTCGGCCTGCTCACCCACAATTACATGCTCGGGCCCCGTGGCGACTCCAACGGCTGCGTGTCGATCAAGGACTACGATCGTTTTATGAAGGCCTATGACAACGGTGAGTTCAACCGTCTGGTCGTGGTGCCGAAGTTGAGCCCATCGGCGACCGCCTCGCAGCGCGCGAGCACCGAGTCCTGATATCTGCTCCTGATATTTGCCTGCCACGGCGGGGCTGCCGTTTTCCCTTCGTTAAGCCGTCATCGTGCAGAAGCAGCCCATGAGTGATCCGCAAAGTGAGTGATCCGCAAAGTTCCGAGACCCCGCTGCGCACGACGTTCAAGATCAAGCTGAACGGCGACACGCTGGCGATTGCGACCGTCGGCCAGGCCTATCAATTCCTCACCAATTTCAAATCGGTCGAGTGGATGGAATTCCGCTCCTTGCATGAAGATGCGGTCGCAGCGCTCGAAGGCGCCGCCGAGAACGCCATGCTCGTGGTGCAGGCGACCAACGCCGTGCGCGCGCTGTTCGTGAGCGCCAAGCTGCTCTGAGAGTGACGCGGTAGATATTTGGGGGATCCCGGGATTGCGCTGCGCTCCATCCGGGCTACCGCTCACAACTTGAACTCCGCTATAGGAACGGCAATAGCTCGCGAAGATCGCGCTCAAGCCGAGACGTTGAAACATAGTTCAGGGAGAGACCATCATGAAACGCCGTACGTTCCTCAAGGGCGGCGCCATGGCCGGCGCGACGACGCTGGTTGCCGCACCTGCGATCGCGCAAGGCGCGCCCGAGATCAAATGGCGCCTGACCTCCAGCTTCCCGAAGTCGCTGGACACCATCTACGGCACTGCGCAGACCTTTGCGAAATATGTTGCCGAGGCCACCGACAACAAATTCCAGATCCAGACCTTTGCGGCCGGCGAGCTCGTCCCGGGCCTGCAGGCGCTCGATGCCGTCAGCACAGCCTCTGTCGACATGGCGCAGACCCCGCTCTATTTCTACATCGGCAAGGAGCCGGCGCTGGCCTATGCGACCGGCGCGCCGTTCGGCATGAACCATCGCCATCAGGAATCCTGGTGGCACTTCGGCGGCGGCGCCGACCTCACCAACGAGGCGCTGAAGCCGTTCAAGGCGCATGCGATCCTCTGCGGCAATTCCGGCACCCAGATGGGCGGCTGGTTCCGCAAGGAGATCAAGACCGTCGACGATCTCAAGGGCCTGAAATTCCGCATCGCCGGCATGGGCGGCCATGTGCTGGCGCGGCTCGGCGTGGTCCCGCAACAGATCGCGGGCGGCGACATCTATCCGGCGCTGGAGAAGGGCACGATCGATGCGGTCGAATTCGTCGGCCCCTATGACGACGAAAAGCTCGGCTTCCAGAAGGTCGCAAAATACTACTACTTCCCGGGCTGGTGGGAGGGCGGCGCCATGTTGCACATGATCGTCAACGACGAAAAGTGGGCGTCGCTGCCGAAGCAGTACCAGGCGATCGTCAACCAGGCCGCGTCGGCCGCGGGCGCCTGGATGCTCGAGAAATACGACAGCGTGAATCCGGCGGCGCTGAAGCGGCTGATCGCCAATGGCGCGGAGCTGAAGGCGTTTCCGCAGCCGGTGCTGGAGGCCTGCTACGCCGCGACCCAGGAGCATCTGAACGAGCTCGCCACCAAGAGCGACCTGTTCAAGCGCACCAAGGAAAGCCACGACGCCTATATGAAGGAGCTGCTGTTCTACACGCAGATCGCGGAGAATTTTTACGATAATTATCTGCTCGGCAAGATGCGCAACAAGACCTGATCGCGCAAACTCCCGTAGGGTGGGCAAAGGCGCACTTGCGCCGTGCCCACCACTGCTTGCATGACTCGCCATGGTGGGCACGCTTCGCTTTGCCCACCCTACAGCATCTATCGTGCGGTGAATTAAGCCGCGCCCAAACCCAGCTTCTCGTAAATGCGCCGTGCATAGGCGCCGAACGCGTCCGTGGTCTTGAGCGGAAGATCACGCGGGAAGGGCAGGTCGATCGGAAAATAATCGGCCATCTTCGCCGGGCCGGCGGTCAGCACGGCGCAGTGCGAGGACAGGAACACGGCTTCCTGAATCGAGTGCGTGATGAAGATGATGGTCTTGCCGCTCTCGCGCCAGATCCGCAGCATCTCCAGGTTCATCTGCTCGCGCGTCAAGGCGTCGAGCGCGCCGAACGGCTCGTCCATCAGGATCAGTTTCGGGTCGTGAATGAAGGCGCGCGCGATCGCGGTACGCTGCTGCATGCCGCCGGACAGCTCTCGCGGATATTTCTGCTCGTAGCCGGCAAGACCCACCAGATTGAGCAGATCGCGCGCCCGCTCGCGCGCGGCCCTCATGGGAAGGCCGACGATCTCCGCCGGCAGCAACACATTGTCCAGGATCGTCCGCCATTTCAGCAGCAGCGCCTGCTGGAATACCATGCCGATGTCGCGGGTCGGATCGAACGGGCTTTTGGCATTGCCGATCTTCACCGTGCCGCCGTCGGCGCCGTGCAGGCCGGCCAAGATCTTCATCACTGTGGTCTTGCCGCAGCCGGACGGGCCGACCAGCGAGACAAGCTCACCCTCCTGCACGTCCATGGTGACGTCGGACACCGCCAGGAATTCGGCGCCGCCGCTACGATAGACCTTGCGGACGCCTTGCAGGCTGATGAAGGGGTTTGAGCTCATGCCAGCCATTTATTCAAGTTTGCGGCCACGAAGGCGTCGTCGCTGAGATCTGAATGCTCGCGAGCGACGCGGTCGATCTCGTCCTTCTGGCCGGGGCTCAGGCCCTCGTTAGGATCGAGGCACCACAGGCCCTGCATCAGGCCCTGCCGTCGCAGCACCTCATGGCAGCCGGCGATGCAGCCGTGAAAATCGTTGGCGACGTCGAAGAAGGCGCTGTTGCAATCGGTGACGCGGGCATCGAGCGCGAGCAGTTCGGCCGGGACGCTGTCCTTGTGCCGTGCCGCTTTGCAGCGCTCGAATTGCTTGATCGCGCTCGCCGTCCAGACCGACCAATGGCCGAGCAGACCCCCCTTGAAGTAGGTCCGCGTGGTGATGCCGTTGTCGCGGAGGTCGAACGGCAGCATCAAATCGAGCAGGATGTGGTCGTCATTGCCGGTATAGAGCGCAACGCGGTCGAGCGCGCCAGCCGCCGCGACGCCGCGCAGAACATCAAGGGTCCTGTAGCGGTTGAACGGCGCGATCTTGATCGCGATGACATTGTCGATCGCGGCAAAGCGCTGCCAGAACCGGCTCGACAGGACCACGCCGCCGACGGCCGGCTGGAGATAGAAGCCGACCAGCGGAATCTCGGCCGCGACCGCTGTGCAATGCGCGATGATCTCGTCTTCGGACGCGCTCTTCATCGCAGCGAGACTGAGGAGCCCTGCGTGGTAGCCGATGTCGCGCGCGGTGCGGGCTTCAGCGGTGGCCTGCTGGGTCGGGCCGGCAAGGCCCGCGACCAGCGCCAGCGGACGCTTGGTCCAGTTCGCCGCGGTCTCGGCGGCGAGCTCGAGCACGGGACGATAGAGGCCGACATTGCGGATCGCGAACTGCGTGGTGTGCACGCCGACAGCAAGGCCGCCGGAGCCGGCGTCGATGTAATAGCGCGTCAGCGCGCGCTGATGCGTTTTGTCGAGCTGGCGTTCGGCGGTGAGCGCGAGGGGATGCGCTGGCAGCACGGTGCCGTCGGCGATCAGCTTGCGGATATCGCTGTTGATCTGACTGTGGTGCATGATGTCCTATCCGAATTCAGGGCCGGCGACGGCGAATGGCATGTCCTCACCCGCGGCTGTGGCGGGGCCGAACCGCATGCGCTGGAACGGCCGTTCGATGCTCCAGCCCGACGCGGTCAATCCGTCAGGGAACGCGGCTTGCGACGCGACGGCGTCGAGCAGCAGCGGCCCGGTTTCCGATCGTGCGATGGCATCCACCAGGGTCAGCGCTGCTGCCGTGTTGTCGGCAAATAGCGGGCCGATATGGCGCGCGGTGCGTCCGTCGCGAACCAGCGCGATGGCTCCGTTCGCGGAGACGATGCGTGAGCCGGGACGCCGAGCGAAGTTGGAGAGCAGGGCGGTTCGATCGAAACCAGTGGCGCGCCGGTCACGCATGCGGAGCGCGTCGAGCGTCGCGGATGAAGGTGCCTGCCCGGACGTTGACGCGGGTTTCACCAGTTTGAGGCGGCGCAATTGCAGGGTCGGCGTGAACCCGAGCGGCCCATAGACGGCAGCACCATCCGGCGTTGCGTCGAGCCAGCTCGTCAGGCCGTTCCTGCGGGCGGTTTCCAGGCAGGCATCGACGAGGCGCGTTGCAAGGCCGCGGCGGCGATGGGTGCCTGATACCAGCACCATGCTGATCCAGGCATTTTTGCTGGAGTAGGGCAGCAGGGCCGCGGTTGCCACCAGCCGTCTGCCGTCACGGATGCCGAACACGATTCCATCGTGCAGGAAGATGCGCCAGTCCTCCTCGGTCTGGTTCCAGCGTGCTTCCGTCGACAGCACGAGCCCGGCGATCGCATCGTCGACGCCGAGCTTGATGATGGCCGGCTCGTCAGTAGCGTCCATCGCGCACCTCGTATTTGGTGGGCTTGCCGAGGCTCGGCATGGCGCGGGACACCCAATCCGCGGTCCAGGCGATCAGCTGCTCGGTGTCGACGACCGGCAGGCCGAACAGCTCGACGGCCTTGGACGTGTCCGTCAGCCACGCCGTCGGCTGTTCGTTTCCTGTCAGCACCGGCGCGCGGCCGAACCTGGCGCCGAATCGTGCTGCGAGGTCGCGTACCGCCAAGATCTCGTGGCCGCTGACATTGATCGGCGAGGTCGGCGTCGTGCAATGCGCGAGACAGCGCAGCGCCTGGGACGAGGCATCGCCCTGCCAGATGAAATTGACATGACCGATGCTGACGTCGATCGGCGTGCCCGTGAGCACCTTCGATGCGATGTCGTGGAGCACGCCATAGCGCATGTCGATCGCGTAATTGAGGCGGAACAGCCGCCCGGGCGTTCCGAATTTGCGCGAAAAAAACTCGAACATGCGCTCGCGGCCGACGCAGGATTGGGCGTATTCGCCGGGCGGGTTCGGCGCCATGTCCTCGCGCGAGCCTTTGCCGTCGACGGGGACGAAGGGATAGATGCAGCCGGTCGAGAACGCCACGATCCGCGACGAGGGGAAGGCCTGCGCGACCAGCGCCGGCACGTGCGCATTCATCGCCCAGGTCAGCGACAGATCGCCCTCCGCGCCGAATTTGCGGCCGGCCATGAAGACGATATTGGGCGCCTTCGGCAGCGTCTGAATCGCGGTCTCGTCCATCAGGTCGCAATTGATGGTCTCGACGCCACGCCCGTGCAGCCAGTCCTTGACGCCGGCGTCGCTGAAGCGGGCGACGCCAATGACGCGGCGATCGGGCGCTGCGGCTTTGGCAAGCCCCGCCAGCGTCGGCCCCATCTTGCCGGCGACGCCAAGGATCATGATGTCGCCCTCGACCCTGGCGAGGTCGTCGATCAATGCCTGGGTCGGCCGGCACAGGAGATCGTCGAGCGCAGCGATATCAGGGATGGTCTTCGGCAGTGTCCGGCGGGTCAGGAGCATGGTTGTGGTCCCTGGTCTTGGCTTTGACGTTTCAGGTCGGTGTTGCGTCACCGACCACGAATATGCGTTCGAGGGCGAGCACGAAGCCGTAAAGCGCGACGCCGAGCAGCGTCAGCAGCACGACGGCCATCACCATCGCGGGCGTGTCGAGCGATGACTGCACCTGGATCATGAGGTAGCCGAGCCCGCGCTCGGAGGCGATGAACTCGCCGACGATGGCGCCGGCGACCGCGAGGATGGCGCCGACTTTCATGCCGGAGAAGATGTAAGGCAGCGATCCCGGCAGCTGGATCTTGCGGAACAGCGTCCAGCGCGAGCCGCGCAGCGATTTGACCAGGTCGAGCAGATCCGGCTCGACCTCGCGCAAGCCCCGCGCGGTGGTGAGCAGGATCGGGAAGAAGCAGATGCTGAAGGCGATCAGGATGTTCGGCACGATGCCGTAGGAGAACCAGACGATGAGGAGCGGGCCGAGCGCGACCTTCGGGATCATGTTCAGCGTCACGAACAGCGGCAGCAGCACGAGGCTGATCAGCGGCGCCCAGCTGAAGATGACGGCCAGCGCCACGCCGACGAATGCGCCGAGCGCAAAGCCGCCGAGGATCTCGATTGCCGTCACCAGCGTATTGGCGCCCCAGGCGTAGCTCGCGGTTCCCAGCGTCTGGATTGTCGCGAGCGGCGAGGGCAGGATGAACTTCGGCACGTGGAAGGCATCGACCAGGACCTGCCAGAGCACGAGCACGGCAAGGTGCACGATCAGGACGATCGCAAAGCTGCGCGTATTGCGGGCGCCGTCTCCTGCCACCAGTTGCTCCCTGTTGCCAGCGGCCACCTTGCCGCTGGTCGCGAGCCTAACCGTCCCTGAGGGAAGTTTCAACCAGTTGGTTGATTATGGCCGGAGCGAATGCAGCACGAGATCGGCGACGTGCCGACGGCGGGCGCGGCGCGCGGCCCGGCTCGACAGGTCCTTGCCGAAGATCGCCGAGAGCGTCGGTGTGTTGGAGAGATAAAAATAGCTGAGGCCCGCGATGGAGATATAGAGCTGGATCGGGTCGATTCCCTTGCGGAACATTCCGGCGCGGACGCCCTCGTGAAGGATGTGGGACACGCTCTTCACCAGCGGCGAATGCATCGCCTCCAGCCGCGTCGAGCCGCGGACGTGGCGGGCACCGCCACGGTTCTCGTCGTTCAGAAGCACGATGAAATCGGGGTTCGTCGCCAGATAATCGAACGAGGCTTCGATCAGTTTCCGGATCGCCTTTTCCGGCGGCAGGCCTTCGAGATTGAGCTGGCGTTCCTGCTCGCGGATATCGGCGTAAACCCATTCGAGCACGGCGAGATAGAGCGCGTCCTTGTCGCCGAAATAATGGTAGACGAGCTGCTTGTTGACGCCGGCGCGCTCCGCGATCTCGTCGACGCGGGCGCCGGCAAAGCCGTGCCGGGCGAACTCCTCGCGCGCCGCGGTGAGCAGCTTCTTGCGTGTGGCGACCGGGTCGCGCCGCTGCGGCACGGTGTCGCCTGAACGTTTTGCGGGCATTTCCAACCAAACAGTTGACAAGTTGAGGGCGGCCTTGTTGCATTGGTATCCTCACAGGGGGAGAGCGACAAGCCGGGTCGCGGGCAACGAGGAGAGATGCGATGAAGCGTTTGCAGGCGGCGGGCTCGGCCCTGGCTGTGGCCCTGATGCTCGGATCACCAGTCGTGCCCGCGACCGCGGGCGAAGCGGTCAATCTGATCCTGAACTGGGCGCCGACGGCCGATCACTCGCCCTATTATTACGCCAAGGCGCAAGGCTGGTACGAGAAGGCGGGCATCGATCTGACCATCGAGGTCGGCAAGGGCTCCGGCGTCTCCGCCGCAAAGGTCGGCTCCGGTGGCTCGCCCTTCGGCGTCGCCGATCTCGCCACCATGCTGGTGGCGAAGAGCAAGGGCGCTGACGCTGTTGCCGTAATGAGCGTCTACGCCAACACCGGCCAGACCTTCTACTGGCTGAAGAGCTACGGCGTGAACGGGGTGAAGGATTTTGCCGGCCACAAGATCGGCAATCCGCCCGGGGACGCCTCGCGCGTGATGTGGCCGGCTTTCGCCAAGGCTGCAGGGCTTGCACCCGACTCTGTCGGCTTCGTCAATGTCGGGCCGACCGCGAAGATCGCCGCGCTGAAGAGCCATACCGTCGACATCATCAGCGACTTCTACAACGAGCACGATTTGAAGGTGATCGAGTTCGGAAGCGATCTCGGCTACGTCAACTGGAAGGACATCGGGCTCAACCCTTACGGCAATTCGCTGATCGTCAACGGCGGCTATCTGCAGAAGAATCCCAAGCTGGTCGAGGAGTTCGTGCGCGTCACGCAAAAGGCCTTTGCGACCTGCGTCGCCGACGCCGCACCCTGCCTGAAGGCGTTGCTCGACCAGGTCTCCGGTCTCGACAAGGAGAACCAGGAGCGCCAGTGGGAGCGCATCAAGTTTTTGATGACGGATGAGTTCACCACGACGAAGGCGCTCGGCTGGATCGACGGCGAGCGGATGAAGAAGGACTACGAACTGGTCCAGACCTATCTCGGCATGGAAAAGCCGTTCGACGTCACGACGGCGTTCACGACCAAGATGCTCGATCCCGCCGTCAAGATGGATGCGAGCAAGGTGAAGAAGTAGGGGGCGAAGAGCCGTCGCGCCGCCCCACACACCGGTGTCATGCCCCGCGAAAGCGGGGCATCCAGTACGCCGCGCCCTGTCGATTGACCCACAACCGTCTCGGAGTACTGGATCGCCCGCTTTCGCGGGAGATGACAGTTGGGACGGGCACGTAACCCCACGGAGAAATTAACCGGCCATTAACCATATCGGCGGCATCGTTAACCATTCAATAACAGGGAACGAGTCGGCCGCTATGGAGGCTGCAGTAAAACCTCAACGCCAAATGGTTCGCCTGCGCGGGCGCTCCTATGTGGCCTTCGTGTTCGTGCCGACGGTTCCCATCCAGGACTGGCTGCAGGAGATCGACACCACCATCGCGCGCTCGCCGGGCTTCTTTGCCGGTCGCCCCGTGGTGATCGACCTGTCCTCGGTCGATCTCAGCCAGTCCGGCATCGGGCATCTGCTCACCAGCCTTCAGGACCGCAACATTCGCGTGCTCGGGATCGAGGGCGTGGAGGAGGGCCGGTTGACCCCCATGATGCCGCCGCTGCTTTCGGGCGGGCGGAGCTGCGTCATCGAACCGAGCGCTCCCAAGAAGGTTGAGGCGAAGGTCGAGACCAAGCCGACCTCCTTGCTGCTCGAAAGCCCCGTTCGGTCGGGCCAGACTGTGATCTTCCCCGAAGGCGACGTCACCATTCTCGGCTCGGTCGGCTCCGGCGCCGAAGTCGTCGCCGGCGGCTCCATCCACATCTACGGCGCGCTACGCGGCCGCGCCATGGCGGGCGTGAACGGTCACACGAGCGCACGCATCTATTGTCAGAAGATCGAGGCCGAACTGCTTGCAATCGATGGCTTTTACCAGACCGCCGACGATATCGACGCGGCCCTGCGCGGCAAGCCGGCTCAGGCCTGGCTCCAGGGCAACACCATGCGAATTACTGCGCTGAACTGACCAGAAGGAGATTTCAGAGATGGCCAAGGTACTGGTCGTGACGTCAGGCAAGGGGGGCGTCGGCAAGACCACGACGACCGCCGCACTGGGGGCTGCGCTCGCGCAACGCGGCGAAAAGGTCGTGGTCGTCGATTTCGACGTCGGCTTGCGCAACCTTGACCTCGTGATGGGAGCCGAACGCCGCGTCGTGTTCGATCTCATCAACGTGGTGCAGGGCGTCGCAAAGCTGCCGCAGGCCCTGATCAAGGACAAGCGGTTGGAGAACCTCTGGCTGCTGCCGGCCTCGCAAACCCGCGACAAGGACGCGCTGACCGAAGAGGGCGTGGGCAAGGTCATCGATGATCTGCGCAGCCGTTTCGACTGGGTGATCTGCGACAGCCCGGCCGGCATCGAACGCGGCGCCTCCATGGCGATGCGCTTTGCCGACGAAGCCGTGATCGTCACCAATCCCGAAGTCTCCTCGGTGCGCGATTCCGATCGCATCATCGGCATGCTCGATTCGAAGACGGTGCGGGCCGAGAAGGGCGAGCGGGTCGAGAAGCACATTCTCATTACCCGCTATGATCCCTCGCGCGCGGCGCGCGGCGAGATGCTGACCATCGAGGACATTCTCGAAATTCTTGCAACACCGTTGCTCGGCATCATCCCGGAGAGCCAGGACGTGCTGCGCGCCTCCAACGTCGGCACGCCCGTGACGCTGTCGAACGCGGAAGGCGCACCGGCGCGGGCCTATATCGACGCCGCCCGCCGGCTGTGCGGCGACACCGTGCCGATGCAGGTGCCGACCGAGCGCAAGGGCTTCATGGACCGCCTGCTGCGACGGAGGGCCGCATGAGCATGGGTCTGCTTCGGCTTCTCCGCGGCAACAAGGCCTCTGCACCCGTCGCACGCGAACGGTTGCAGATCCTGCTTGCCCATGAACGCGGACTGCGCGGCCAGCCCGACCTGCTCGGTGTGCTGCGTGAGGAAATCCTCGCGGTCGTTTCCAGGCACGTCACGCTGGACCCGACCAAGGTCATCGTCCGGCTCGATCGCGGCGACGAGGTCTCGACCCTCGAGGTCGATATCGAGGTGCCCAACGATTTCGAGCGCAAGCGCGCGGCGGCCGGCTAGGGACCTCGGCCGCGACGCTTCAAATTTGGGGTGGGTGAAAAGGCGGTCCGCTGGGCATAGCGGGCCGCCTTTTGCGCGCCGACGGGAACGCTGCGGAACGAGGTCAGGGCTCAATCGTTGTGAAAACCCGCGGCGGCGCGATGCACCGCGGTTTCGTCAAACGGGAGAACGCCCATGATGACCGAGGTCCAGGTCCACACCGTCGCGCGCCAGATGCTGGAACAGCATGGTTTTGCTGCGATCGCGAAGGCCGCCGAACAGGCCAGGGCTTGTGAGGGCCGCGGCGAGGGCGATGAGGCCAAAGAGTGGCGTCACATCGCCGACGCGATGAAGATCATCCGCGGTCCGCACCAGAGCTGACACCCTCGCGCGTCAAGGTTCCCCGCCTTCAACGCTCCCCGCGGTCGGCGCCCTGCGGCGACGTGCGATGCTGCGTCTGCGGCTGTGAGCGCTCGCCGGTCTCCTTGCAGGGGAGCGGCTCCCACGAGCCGTCCGGCGCCTGCTGATAGGCGCTACACGATGAGGACGAGGTCGATTTGTCCTCGCCCTTCTGGGCGTCGGAATTCTTCGCCAGCACGGGCGCGGTCGTCACCGTTGCGAGGGCAAACGCGACGGTAAGGAGGACATGGTTGATCCGCATGGGGCTCCCCTGTTCGAATTCGAAGAGAGCCGCATGCTGGCGAGGATTGTGACGATTATTGGCCGAAGCAAAAGTTCCGGCACAGCGTGCTTAACGCCGCGCGATGAGCGCTAACCGCCCTTGCTGCGGATCAGGCCGGCGAGGTTGGTCTTCTGGGCCTCGCACCAGCTGGGCATGCCGAGGCGGCGTTGGTTGAGGTCGGTCGCCTGGGTGGCCACCGCGACCTCGGCCATCAGATCGTCGTCCTGCTTCTCGCCCAACTTGCCGCCGGTGTGCATCCAGGCGATCGCCTTGCGGACCTTCTCGGTGGTGCCTTCGGGCAGCTGCATCTGCTCCGCCTTCTGCACCAGATCCTGGTAGACGATATCGGTGCCCGGACATTCGACCTTGGCGGCGAAGGCCTGCAAGACCAAGGTGACATAGGTCGAACGTGGATGGTCGGCCGCCTGGGCCGGCGCCGCCAGCAGCAACAGGGCCGTCATCAGAAAACCAGTCCGCATCCTTGGTACCTCCCCGAATTTTCGGGAAGGCTAGCGGCTGCCGCGCCGCTCCGCAATGGGGATAGCGTGCGGCCGCGAAGACGGCCGGCGAGCTAGCGCCGCCAGGCCGGCACCGGATCAAGCGGCGTGCGATAGACCTCTTTGTGATCGCGGTCGGTGACGCGCACAGCGCAACCCTTGCTTTGCAACTCGGGCTTCACCTGCGACAGCTCGGTGGCCAGTTGGACGGCGCGATCGGAGGCGACCTCGATGTCTTCGAGGATGATACCGCCCTGGTTCTTGAACTCTTCACCAACCACGAGATCGAAGGAATAGTAAGGCATCCGAATTCCCCGGTGTGACGAATTGAGCTTCGGCTTTCAACACATGACTGATGGTACCACTGAGTCGATGTTTATCGAATGAAAGGCGCGCGCAATCTCTGTGCTTATGGCGCAGAAATGATGTGCAGCATTCAAGCGTGTTAAGATTTTATTAAATATGTCGGCGTGATCATCAGGCATGGAATTGCAGCAGAACCGGGCTCCGGGAACCGGCAGCTGCAAGAGAAGGCCGCCGGCATAGATCCCGACGGCCTTTTCTCTTGATGGAAAACTATGGAAGCATCGCTTCCCGTAGTCACCCGGACTCAACGCATCACATCGACTCGGACAGCGTCCCTGGCGCGACGCTTTCGCGTCGTCGCGTGACGATGGTTCAGCGCAGCGGCATTGGCGGGCGCACGACAGGTCCATCGTCGTCGGCAACGGCTTGCGTCGTCGTCACAGGTGCAGCTGGCGGTGGGACCGCGGCAGCCTGCGACGGCGGCGGCGGAGCGAGCGGCGCGGGCGAATAAGCCGGCATGTAGGTGTGCGACACGACCGGCTTCGGTTTGCGAACCGGCGCCGTCGCAGGCCGCGGCGGCAGCACGGACATTTGCGCGCGCGGATCGACGCGCGGCTTCGCATCGGCCACCGGCTTCGGCGCGGGCGGCTTCGTCATCTCGCGTGCCATCTGCTCCTGCCCGGCCTTCAACTCGGCGATGTTAGCCTTGAGCTGCTCGATCTGTTGCGCCATCGCGGCGAGATCGCGCGTCATCGACTGCACCGATTGTGCAGGATCGGATTGTGTTGCCGTGGGCACCGCTGCTGCAACCTGGGTTGCGGGCGGAGCCGCAGATTGATCTGTCGGTTGATCCGTTGCGGCCTGATCCGTTGCGGCCTGGTCCGCAGGTGGCGCGGCCTGCGCGGCGGCGACCGGTGCCGTCTGCGAGGTCGAAGGCAGCAGCGACGCCAATACCGGCGTCCATTCGGCGAGCATCTGTCTTGCGGTGTCGCCGTGTTTCTCCCAAGCGATAGTGGCGGCCGCACTTCCGCCCGCAAACAGCATCGTGACGAACGCGCCGCGCAGCCATTTGCCAGCCGAGGAGCGCTTCTGCCGGCTGAGACCATCACCGGCCGCGACGCGCACGGCAGTGTCGACCGAGGGCGCTGCCGCCTGCGGCTCCGCGACGGGACTGAACTTCGGCTCCGGATTCATTCTGGACTTCAGCGTGAACGCCGGATCTATTTTGGGTTCCGGGCGGGCCGTGATCTCAGGCGCGAGCGCGGGCGCGACGCTGAGAGGGCGCGAGGCCAGCACAATGTCAGGCGAAATCTGCACCGCGTCGTGCGGGTCGTTGTTCGTGACCGTGTCCTTCACGATCTCATCGACGATTTGCCGAGAGTTCAGCGTCGCGAGCATCGCAGCTCCTTTGAAGCCCGGGTGTTTTGAAGCCCGGGCGTTGAGTAGTTGAAGTGTTGGCCGTCCGCATTCGCGCGAGCAGATCCGTTGAGGTGAGCCCGTCCAATTCCCCGAGGCCCAAGCCATGACGCACGAGTCCAGCCGGGTTTGACCAAAGCAAGGCGAGGGGATGGAGACTGTGCGACGCTCTTGCGCCCTTTGTGGTGATGGAACCCGCCTCAGAAAACACGCGTACGTGTTCCACAATGCCTTGTTTTCAGCACGATTTTGGCAGCATCTGGTGTTGCTGGGGGTGCTGCTATCGCTATCGGGGCCGGCGGTGCCAAGATCCTTATTCGTTCTATTCGTTGTTGCCATGCTTCCATTGGGCGGCTGCATGCAGACAACGCTTTCGCCATCGACGGACGCGAGCATGACGCCGCGCGACCGGCAGTTACTCGCGCATACGCCGTACGCGCAAGCGAACGTGCCCGAGCAATATCTTCGTCATATCGTCGATTATCCGCGCAAGGAGCAGCCGGGCACGATTCTGGTCGATACCGATGCGCGCTATCTCTATTTCGTGCTGCCCGACGGCAAGGCGATTCGCTACGGCGTTGCGGTCGGCGAGGAAGCCATGGCGTTCTCCGGTGTCGCGCGGGTCGGTCGTCTAGCGGAGTGGCCGGACTGGGTTCCGACGGCGGACATCCAGGCGCGGCTCGGACCCTATCCGGCGCGCGTGCCCGGCGGTCCCGCCAATCCCCTGGGTGCGCGCGGCATCTATCTCTATGCCGGCAACAAGGACACGCTCTACCGCATCCACGGCACCAACCAGCCGGAATATATCGGGCAGGCGATCTCGTCCGGATGCATCCGGATGCGCAACGAGGACGTGATCGATCTCTATGACCGGGTGAAGCTCAATTCAACGGTCGTGGTGCTGCCGCCCGGACAGAACGCGCAAGTCGAAGCGCAGCCCAGCTGGCGCGGGTAGGTCGCCCTAATTCTCGGGACGGGCAATGCGCCATTGCAGCGTCGTGGCATTGCCATTGGCCTCGCCCGGCGCCTTGTCGGCCGGCGAGGTGTAGAGCGGGCGATAGCGATATGCCCACATCTTGCTGCCGTCGTTACGGTTGATCACGGTGAAGTCGCCGACCGCCTTGGCATCGGCCGTTGCGGGCAGCGGCACCCAGCTCTCGACACATTTGCCGTTGCAGTTCGACGTCTTGCCGGTGGTATCGCGCTCGTAATAGTAGAGCGTCATGCCGTTGAGGTCGACGAGCGTGGGGCCCTGCTTGGTCAGGATGACTTTCGCCGGTGAGGTCGCGGGCTTCGGCGGAGGAGGGGCATCGCCGCCGCCATGGCCATTCGCGAGCGCCGGAGCGGTCGAGAGCGCGATGGCCGCCGCCGCAATGAGGAACCTGAACATCCGAAACTCCAGACCGGCAAAGTTAATCGCGCGTTAAACGCCGAATGCGGCGGACCCTAACAGCCGAAGGTTAGTTCCAGGTTTCGCGACATTGCGACAACGACCGGTACAATTACGGGGGTTAGGCCTGCGCTTCGCGCAGCGGGGCGCGGCTGAGCTCGTTGCCGGCGGCGATGGCCTTGTGCAACAGCCGCATCAGATCCTCACTTTCTTTCGCGCTGAGGCCGCGCAGCATGATGCGTTGCGCGGATTCGACGGCCGGCGTGATCTTGCGCAGCGTGCGGCGGCCTTCGTCGGTGATCTCGAGCTCGCGGGCACGACGGTCGCGGCGCGAGGCGCGGCGCTCCGCGAGCCCCTTCTGCACGAGGCGGTCGATCACGCCGGTGATGGTGGTGCGGTCGTAGGCGATCAATCCTGCGAGCGTCACCTGGTCGAGGCCCGGGTTGGCCTTGATGGTCGCGAGCGCGGCGTATTGCACCGGCGTGAGGTCGAATCCGGCATCGCCGACCTCGGCCAAAAACACCGCCACCGCGATCTGCTGGAACCGGCGCGCCAGATGTCCGGGCATGTCGTTGTTGTCTTTCACCGAATTTCTCCGTTGGGGCAGGACGGCCGGGATCGTTGACAAGTATACTGATAGTCAGCATACTGAACAATATCCAAACAGAACGTTTCCGGGAGAGGTGCTCATGCAATTCCATCTCAATGGATTTCAGCCGGGCGACCCTGAAATCGCCGATCCCGCCGCGCGCATTCAGGCTTCGGGCGCAACGGGGGGCGTTCCTGACGAGGTCGATGTCCTCATCGTCGGCTGTGGCCCTGCGGGCCTGACGCTCGCTGCCCAGCTTGCGCAGTTTGCTGACATCAAGACCTGCATCGTCGAGCAGAAGCCGGATCGCTTGCTGGTCGGGCAGGCCGATGGCATCGCATGCCGCACCATGGAGATGTTCCACGCCTTCGGATTCAGCGAGCGCGTCCTGAAGGAAGCTTGTTGGGTGAACGAGACCACGTTCTGGAAGCCGGACGAGCGGATGCCGGAAAACATCGTCCGCAGCGGCCGGGTGCAGGACGTCGAGGACGGTTTGTCGGAATTCCCGCACGTCATTCTCAACCAGGCGCGCATCCATGACGGTTTTCTCGACGTCATGCGCAAAGCGCCGGCCAGGCTCGAGCCCCATTACAGCCGGCGCCTGCTGGACCTTCAGGTCCATCCCTCCGCGGGGCCCACCGACCATGCCGTGACGGCGCGGCTCGAACGGGTCGACCCCGAGAACGAGGGCAAGATAGAGACGATCAAGGCGCGCTACGTCGTCGGCTGCGACGGCGCCCGCAGCATGGTGCGCAAATCGATCGGTCGCGAGTTGCTCGGCGATTCCGCCAATCATGCCTGGGGCGTCATGGACGTGCTGGCGGTGACCGATTTTCCCGACATCCGCTTCAAGGCCCTGATCCAGTCGGCGAAGGACGGCAGCCTGCTGATCATTCCGCGCGAGGGCGGCTATATGGTCCGCCTCTATGTCGAGCTCGCCAAGCTCGACGTCGGCGAGCGCGTCGCCAATCGCAACATCACCGCCGATGACGTGATCGCGAAGGCGCAGCGGATCCTGAAGCCGCATATGCTCGATGTGAAGGAGATCGCGTGGTGGTCGGTCTACGAGATCGGCCAGCGCCTGACCGACAAGTTCGACGACGTGCCGGAGACCGAGATCGCAGCGCGTCTGCCGCGGATCTTCATCGCCGGAGATGCCTGCCACACCCACAGCCCGAAGGCGGGGCAGGGCATGAACGTCTCGATGCAGGACGCCTTCAATCTCGGCTGGAAGCTCGCTGCCGTTTTGCGGAAGCAGTCGGCGCCGAGCCTGCTGCATTCCTATTCCGCCGAGCGCCAGGCGGTTGCGAAAGAGCTGATCGATTTCGATCGCGAATGGGCGGGAATTCTCGCGTCCGCCGCCAAGGCCGGCGGCGCCGATGCCGCCAGGACGCAGGACTATTTCGTGAGGCACGGTCGCTACACCGCGGGCACGGCGACGCATTACCGCCCGTCGGTTCTGACCGGAGCGACGTCCCACCAGCATCTCGCGCAAGGCTTCGTCATCGGCACGCGCTTTCATTCCGCACCGGTGATCCGGCTTGCGGATGCCAAGCCGGTGCATCTCGGTCACGCCGCGCCGGCGGATGGCCGCTTCCGCATCTACGCTTTCTCCGGCGCTGAGGATCCGGCAGCAGCCGGCTCGGCCATTCGCGCCTTGTGCAGTTTTCTCTCCGACGCCCGGGAGTCGCCGGTCCGGCGTTACACGCCAGCGGCCGCCGACATCGACAGCGTGATCGACCTGCGGGCGGTCTTCCAGCAGGATCATCGCGAGCTCGCCATGGAGGCGATGCCCGCGCTGCTGCTTCCGCGCAAGGGCCGGTACGGCCTGATCGACTACGAGAAGATGTTCTGTCCGGACCTCAAGAATGGTCAAGACGTTTTCACCATGCGCGGTATCGATCGCAAGGCCGGCTGCATGGTCGTGGTGCGGCCGGATCAGTATGTCGCGACCGTGCTGCCGCTCGATGATTTTGCTGCGCTTGCTGCGTACTTCGACGGTTTTATGCAGCAAGTGAACTGACGGGACGGCAGCGCACACCCTCTCTGCGCGCGGTGTCGATGAACAGCCAATGAATATTGAACCGCGCGCGGCATCGGTCTCGATCTTTCGACGAATGAGACCTTCGTACGCGGAACGCCCGTTCCGCTGGCGCGTTCCGACTCGAAAGAGGAGGACTACGCCATGAAATTCCGAAGCGTGTTGTTAGCCGCATTGCTGCTTGCCCCGACGGCCGCGCTGGCCGCACCGGGCATGGTCACCGTCTCGACCGGCCTGCGCGCCGGGCCGGGTCCGGGCTTTCCGCTGGTCGATCGCATCCCCGAGGGCGCCCGCGTCTACATCCATGGTTGCCTGCGCGGCAACGCTTGGTGCGACGTGAGCTTCTCGGATGACCGCGGCTGGGTGTCGTCGCAATATCTCGAATATCTCTACCGCAATCACTACGTCTATCTCCCAGACTATGTCGACGAGATCGACGTGCCGATCGTCCCCTTCGTGCTGACCTCGTACTGGTCGAGCTATTATCAGGGGCGGCCCTGGTATCGGCGGCATGCCCACTGGAATAGCTACTGGACTTCGCATCAGCGCGACGCGATGCGGATGACGATCGATCCGCGCGCGGCTCGCATCGGCCGCGCGGCAACGCGCGATGCGGCAGTCGCACTCGGGCACAACGGTGCGAATGCCAAGCAAAGTGCAAGGGAAAATGCGAAGGAAAGCCTTAGAGGCGCGGCCGCGGTCTCGGGCCGTGATGCCGCGACTTCACGGCACGACGCCGCGATCGCCAGGCGCGAGACTGCGGTGACGACGGACCGGGCCCGCGCGGGACGAAGCGACCGCATCGCGCATGAGCGGACCAATCTTCAGAGCCGCAATCCGCGCGATGCACAAGCCCGCATCATGCACGAGCAGGCCGCACACCGCGCGGCTGTTCCTGCGCAACCGATGGCACGCGCACACGAGGCGCCGCGTGTCTCAGCCGCTCCCGCAAGCCGGCCTGCGATGCCGCATGTGGCCCAGCCCAATGTGAGCCACGGCTCGCCGATGAATGCTCATGCCCAGATGCCGGCGCCGCGCGCGGCTGCGCCTGCGATGCCTCATGGCGGTGGCGGCGGCGCTCCTCACATCAACGCCGCGCCGCACGGCGGCGGTGCGCCGGCCGGCGGTCCCGGTGGCGGGCACCAAAAGCACTAGAGTTGCCAAAGAAAGCCCGGCCCTCGCGCCGGGCTTTCTGCTCGGGGCGGACCGGGTTCCGTGCGCGTACAATTTAAGAAGCTTCTTCGCGGGCAGATTTCATCGATCGTAATATGTCTACTCAAAGCTGTAAGCATTCCACTCGGGGCAGCGGGGCACGGGAGGATGACGACGATGAGACAGAACCAAGCGGAGGCGCGCCGCCATAATGTCGCGAAGCGGTCGATGACCAAGGAAGCCAAGCAGCTGTCCGGCCTGATTGCCGGATTGCGCCAATCTCTCGAGGTGATTCACAAGGAGCGATCGAGCACCAAACTCTCCGGCGCCGAGATGGGCCTTCTCGACGAACGCCGCAACAATTTGTTGCTGACCATCGCAGCCCTCGATGACCGCCTCTCGGCGGTGCAGGGGCTGATTGATCTCGGCCGTCCCCATATCATTCGCGTCCACTGATCGGAGCGCAGACCTGATGCTATCGGCTTCGTCGCGGCGGCGACGGAACCGGGCTCAGCTGCCGGCTCGGCGTGGCATAAGGATTGGCATAGCACTGGGCGGACTGCCCGGAGGCGGTCGCGGCGCACTGCGCGATTGTCGCAAAACTGCAATCGATGCTGCGGCCGTCGATCGTGTAGATCTCGATGCAGACGGGATGGCGCGGATCATAGGTCTGCGCGGCTGTCGGCGTCACGCCGAGCAAGCCCGCACCAGGCCAGCCCGCTACAAGCAGAATCGCATTCATGATGCGGCGCACGATCCATCTCCATCGTTCGGCCGGAACCAGGCACAATGCTGCCTTGGATGGCATCAAATTGCCACGCTCCCGGCGAATTGCCGCCAAAGCCCGCTGCCACGACGAGAGCGGGTGCAGGGGCAACGCAAGGGGATGCGCATTGGCCTACAAGATGGTCGCAGAACGCGACAACGAGAAGTGCAGTTTTGCCCGCGAGAGCCGTTTGCTCATCGTGGCGAAGGCGAAGGTTTGGGCAAGCGAGGGGTGGAAGGTCGTCATCACCGACCAGGACGGCAAGGCCTACGCGCCGCCCGAATTCGATCAGCTATTGGCGGCCTGACCGCAAGACGGGGCAGGGGACGACATTGATTTCGCACTTTCGACCGGGGCGCGACCTGATCACGCCCCTAGTGACTCTTGCAGCCGCGGCCGTCCTGACGACGACATTTTCCGCCGCGCAAAATCTCGATGCCGGCAAGTCGCCGCAAAAGCTTTTCGCCGATGGTTGCGCGACCTGCCATCGCAGCCCCCGCGGCCTTGCCAAGGGGCGCTTCAACCTGACGCTGTCCTGGTTCCTGAAGGACCATTACGCAACCAGTTCGGACACAGCCAGGGCGCTTGCCGCCTATCTGGAATCCGTCGATACGGCGTCCCCGCGAGCTGCGGCCAAGCCTGGCACAAAGCGATCCGGGCCGCGTGCTCCCAAGCCGTCGCAAAGCCAGTAGGCGGGAGCCGGCTGCTGCAGGGCGTCGCGAAGCAAGGCCTGCCGGTGAACACCGTGCTTGCCGGCATCAATGCACCGTGCTCGCCGAGAACAGGTTGATGACCACGACTCCGGACACGATCAGCGCGATGCCGACGAAGGCCGCAGCGTCGAGCATCTGGCGAAACAGCACGAAGGAGACCGTTGCAGTCAGGATGATGCCGACCCCGCCCCAGATCGCATAGGCGATGCTCAGGGGGATGACCCGGATCGCGACCGACAGCGCGTAGAACGACGCGACATAGAACAGCACCATCGCCAGTGTCGGCCACAGCCGCGTGAATTGCACGGATTGCTGGAGGAAGGCGGACGCCGTGACCTCGAGGACGATAGCGAGGGCAAGCGCTGCGTAGGCATTGAAGGCGGAAGTCATCACGGGCTCGGGCGTGTTGTGCAAAGAAAGATACCGCGCGGTGCGGGGAATATGACGTTTGCCCGGGTCCAGCTATCACGTGTCAGTGACGAGCCTGCGACACGGCGGAGCGCGGCACGACACCGCCGCGCGATGGTTGCGCGGCGGCCCATTGGGGTCGCGCTTGCTCGATGTGGCGGGGCGTCAGTTGATCCGCACCGAGAGTTCGACGTCCTCGGCCAAGGCCGTGGACATGTAGCCGTTTCCGGGCATGCGCATGCGCGCCAGATAGTCGGGGCTGTCGTCGGCGTTGTCGGCGACGATGATCGCGCCCGGCCGGAGATGGCCTTTGACCAGATCCAGGATATCGGGGTAGAGCGCCTTGGCGCCGTCGAGCAGCACGAGATCGATCGTATCAGGCAGATCGACTTGAAGCATCTCCAGCGCGTCGCCTTCGCGGATTTCGACGAGGTCCAGCAGCCCGCCGGCCGCGAGGTTCTCGCGCGCCCGGGCCGCCTTGGACGGTTCGAATTCGGTGGTGATGAGGCGGCCGCCGCCATTGTCGCGCAAGCCCGCGGCAAGGTGCAGGGTCGAGATGCCGAACGAGGTGCCGAACTCGACGATCGCTTTGGCGCGGGAGCTGCGTGCGAGCATGTAAAGCAGGTGACCGGTCTCGCGGGAGACCGCGAGCGGTGCGTCCTTCAGCCGCCCGTAGAGGTCGCGGTAAGCGGTCTTGCTCCGCATCATCCGTGCGCGGTCGGCGTCGGTCACATCGGCGAAGGCGGCTCGCATCGCGCCGCGCGCCGCTTCGTCCTGGTCGAAAAGACGATCGAGCAGTGGCGCAAGTGATGTGATGGTCGGGATGCTCATGTGTCGTCTCCAGATGTCGCCGCGAGGCGAGTGCTTGCGTGACAATGGAAATACGACTAATTCGTCGCATTCGCTATTCGCATTGCTCGAGGGCGCCATGGCCGATCGCCGAAGCCGTTCAGTTTCCACACGAAAACAGCCGCAGCAGGCCCGCTCGAACGACCTGGTGGCGGCCATTCTGGACGCGGCTGTTCAGGTCCTGGCCAAGGAGGGGGCGCAGCGTTTCACGACGGCGCGGGTGGCCGAGCGGGCCGGGGTGAGCGTCGGGTCGCTCTATCAATATTTTCCGAACAAGGCGGCGATCCTGTTCCGCCTCCAGAGCGAGGAGTGGCGGCGCACGAGCGAACTCTTGCGCGGCATCCTGGCGGACCAGGCGAAACCGCCACTGGTGCGACTGCGCGCGCTGGTCCGCGCCTTCATCCGCTCCGAGTGCGAGGAGGCTGCGATCCGCACGGCGCTCAGCGACGCCGCGCCGCTCTATCGCGATGCGCCCGAAGCACACGACGCGCGGGCCGCCGGTAAGGGCATCGTCGCGGCCTTCATGCGGGAGGCCTTGCCCGAGGCGCCGGATGCGACGCGGGAGCTTGCCGGCGAGCTGATCAAGACGACGCTGAGCGAGGTTGGCAAGCAGTTCTCGGAGACACCGCGCAACGAGGCGGAGATCGCGCGTCATGCGAACGCAATGGCCGACATGTTTTGCGCCTATATCGATGAGCTTGCGCGGCGGCGAAGTCATTCCTGACATCCGCGTTTGCGGGCCAATATCGTTTCCGACTTGACTGGATCATGAGTTAGCCTCGGTTTGTCCTCCAGCCAGTCGACGAGCGCCCCGCCATGCATGTCCTCCGCCCCCAATTCCGCATCGAGGAGCAGCAAGCGCTGGAATTCGCAAGCCAGCGCGGCTTCGGCATGATCGTCGCGGCGGATGAGCGCGGCCCTCGCGCCTCGCATGTGCCGTTCGTGCTGGAGCAGCGCGAGGGGCGTGCGATCGTCCAGATCCATCTCACCGCCAGGAATCCGCTCGTCCCGCTCGCGGATAGCGCACGGCGCTTTCTGCTGATCGTTGCCGGCGACGACGCCTATATCTCCAACGACTGGTATTCTTCGCGCGACAACGTCTCGACCTGGCTTTACGAGGCCGTGCATTTGTCGGGCGTGGCGCATCTGCGCGGGCTCGACGTGAACCGCAGGCACGGCGATGCACTACTCGCGGTCTCGGAAGCGCGCTTGCCAAAAGCACCTTGGGACCTCGCACAGATGGAGCCCGGCAAGCGCGAGAGCATGCTGGCTGCGATCCGCGTCATCGATCTCGTGGTGGATACCGTCGAGGGGCAGGCCAAGCTCAACCAGCACAAAAGTGATGTGGATCATGTCGCGGTCGTGGACCGGCTGGCGCGGTCGGAGGAGAACGGGCATCGGCGGCTGGCGCGGAAGATGCAGGCTTTGCGGCCCGGGCTTGGGTATCACGGTTCGTGATCCGGGCTACTCTTGCGCCCTTCGGCATTTGACCCTACGGACCTCTTTCATGCTCGTTATCTCCATTCAAAGCCAGGTGGTCCACGGCCATGTCGGCAACAGCGCCGCCGCCTATGCCATGCAGGCGGAGGGCGTGAATGTCGCGGCGGTGCCGACAACGCTGCTGTCGAACCATCCGCGCTATCCGACCCTGCGCGGGCGGGTGCTGGAGACCGAGCTCGTTGCAGATCTGCTGAGAGGTGTCGAGGAGCGCGGTCTCGTCGACGAGGCCGCGGTCCTCGTCACCGGCTATCTCGGTTCGTCCGGCAATGCCGCTGTCGTTGCCGATTTCGTCGAGCGGGCGCTGACCCGCAATTCAAAGTTGGTTTATCTCTGCGACCCCGTGATCGGCGATGATGGCCGGGTCTATGTCGCGGACGGCATCCTGGATGTGGTCCGGCACCGGCTGCTGCCGGCCGCCAATCTGACCACGCCGAACCAGTTCGAGCTCGGGCTGCTCGCAGGCCTCGACATCGCAGATGCGCAGGGCCTGCGCGCTGCGTGCGCGACGCTGGCCGGGACCGGCCGCATTGACGTGGTCGCCACCGGTTGCACGCTCACTGATACG
Source organism: Bradyrhizobium sp. MI1.10 (assembly GCF_055811035.1). NCBI lineage: Bacteria > Pseudomonadati > Pseudomonadota > Alphaproteobacteria > Hyphomicrobiales > Nitrobacteraceae > Bradyrhizobium > Bradyrhizobium sp. MI1.10. The sequence goes on along the minus strand of NZ_JBVVPN010000006.1, from coordinate 179,719 downwards.
GCGGAAGGGCAGGTGGAAACGATTCTGTGCGCCGACGGTCAGTTGTCGCGCTTTGCGACGCCGCGCCTGCCGATCCGCCCCTCAGGCACCGGCGATCTCCTCACCGGCCTGATCGCGGCGCATCTGGCCAAGGGCACTGCGACCGAGGCGGCGGTGCGGCTCGCAGTCGAAACCATCTTTGCAGTGCTGGTGCGCACGCAGGAGGCCGGCGCCGCCGAGATGCGGCTCGTGCCGCTGCCGACGCCGGGACGGTAAGCCGTCATACTCAGGTCGCGCGCTTCGCGGCCGATTGCGCTGATTTCTGCGGCTTCGCGGGGACCTTCTGCTCGCGCGTCGCCTGTGCCTTCGCCTTTGGCAGCTTTGCGCTTGCCACGGCCCGCGCTTTCCTCGGCTTGACGTTGGCTTCCTTGCGGTCCGACGTGCCTCGGCGCGAGACATATTCCGTACCGTCGACCGGGCCGACATGCGGGGGATCGCGGCCGAGATAGGGTCGGCCGATGCCGAGCGCCTTGCCATTGGCATCGACCCACTTCCACAGCACCTCGGTCGAGACCCAGCGCTGCGCGCGGTTGTCGCCCTTGGTGCTGACGATGTCGGCCGCCATGCCGTGCCCGTAGCCGCCGCGCGTGCTGCCGCCGTGATAGGAGCGGTCGGAGGCGGCCTTCAAGCCGCTCGCGATCGACTGGCGATAGTCGTCGCGGAACGCGCTGGTGATACCCGGCGAAAGCCCGGCAGCCTCAGCCGCGAGCAACGTGCGAAACAGCTTTTTCTTGAAACTCTTGTCCATGCCGCCGATGACGTATTCCATCATCGACATGCCGGCGCGGTCGGCCGCCTTCGGATCCTTCCAGCCAAAGTCCTCGTCGACCAGTTTCGTGAAGCTGCGCATCACGGTCACCATCTTGCCCTTGCGCTTGACGGTGACGGCGCGGCGATCCTCGACCTTGATCGAGTCTTCCTTGGGCGTGCGCTGGTAGAGCGCCCAGAGATAGCGGTCGATGCAGGCTTCCATGACGTAGCATTCGTCGAGCACCGCGGTCGTGTCCGCAGACGGCGAGGCCTTGCTCGCCGCGGGCGCGGGGCCGGTCGCGATCGTCGCGGGCGACAGCGCCTCGGTCGTCACGATCTCGGTGGGATCGGCGGATGCGAGCTTTACCACGGGCTCCGGCGCCGGAGCCGGAGCAACCTCGCTGGCGATTGGTGTCGGATCAGGTGAAATCTGCGGCGCGAGTGGCGCTTCGGTCGGCAAGATCAGCACTGGGTCGGCCGAGGCGAGCTTGATGGCCGGAACTGGCGCCTCGGGCGCTGCCGCTTCAGCGGTGACCGCGCTTGGTGTCGCAGCGACCGCGGCGGCGATATCCGCGGTCAGGGCGACGCCGTCCTCGATGGCCGCAGCGTGCGGGATGTCGGCGAGGTCGAGCCGACCAAGATCTTTTGCGCGCGAGACGGCAGAAGCATTGGCGCCGCTGTTTTCGATCAGGGCAGGGGCGTAGGCGGACAAAGAGAGCGCCAGCCAGCCGGCGAGAACCGCCGAGGGGCAGGAGACCGCCACCAGAAGAGACCGCCGATCATTCATGATCCCTGCCTCCAAACGGTTCTATTGAACCTCGTCTTCTCCGAACAGTCTGACCAGACAGTCTTGGCCAAACAGTCTTGCACGAAAAGGCACGCCGCGCGCCGATTGTTCGGAGGACGGTGTGGCAGCGCAATGGCGCAATTCGGCGAAAGCGGGCTTTTCGACCAGGTGTTGCGCGGCGGCAACGCGGGTTCCCATCGCAGTTCCACCGGCGCTTGCGCGCGGGCGGTGTAGAAAATTCGATAAAGGCGAATATTTTGGCACCGGCCGGCGTAAGGTGTTTCGCCCACACGTTGCGCAACCTTGTCACGGTCGGCGCGTTAGGCGCCCATGACGCACTCCTCGCTTCGTCCGATGGACGCCTTCGACCCCACCGAGCCCGCCATCCTGCACGACCAGCTCTCCGATACGATCATCACCTGGACCGCTGAGCAGGCCGATGATTTCAGGCGGGCCAGCCGGCCAGGCGGTGACGGAACCGTGATCTGGAAGGACTACGTTTTCGACGGCTGGGGCCATGTGCTCGGCGGCTGACCGCCGCTCATAACAGCGTCATGTCGCGCCGGGGCGCGCATTAAACATATTGCCATGCACTCGGCGCGTTGTTGCGTTGCAGCAGTGCATGTCGCAATGCAGCAAAATGCGCTTAGATGTGCTCCGAACGTTTCATTCAGGAGCATCACCCATGAACAAGAAGACTCTGTCGATCGCCGCCGCCATCCTGACGATCGCTGGCAGCACCGTGGCTTTCGCCGCCGAGCTGCCGACTTACGAGGCCAACGGTTTTCCGGTGTCCCCGATGCAGGTGCGCGTGCTCGGTGCCGCGCATGTCGAGCAGCAGGCCTCGGCGCCCACCACGATCGCTTCGGTCCACCAGACCCGCGTTCTGTCGCCGCGCAAGATGAAGACCGCTGATGTCACGGCGGGCAGCGCCCGCTAACCCGGGGGCGCCACTAGCCAACATCAAGTCAACGTGATGCAGGCTCGTTTTCTCCGAGCCTGCCCGGACCGCGTTCCCTCTCGGGAGCGCGGTCTTTTTTTTGGTGCAGCGAGTCGTGATCACCTGCCACTTGTGTATGGCCGTTCAAAGCGAGTGTGATCTCTTTAATAGTTGCTTTGCAGATCGCGGCGCTTGATGCGGGCGCCGCTTATTGAGCAGCCAAGAATCATTTTCATAATGGAGTAGTCATGCCCGTTGCACAGAAGGCCGTTGTTGCAAGCGTCTCGCCGCGCGCGTTCATTCTCAGGCATCTCGCCTTGTTCGCAGCCGCCGCGCTGTTCGTGTTCGTGCTCAGCCTGACATACGGGCTCGATCTCAGCCCCGGGTTTTTCTGACGGGCTACGCATGCTTCGATAAGCGCAGGCTCGACGGCGAGCGGCCGTAGAGCTCTGCGAAGGCGGCGTTGAAACGGCGTAGGCTGCCGAAGCCGGCCTGGAATGCGATGTCAGTCATCGTGTGATCGCCGGCATCGAGCAGGCGTTTTGCGCGCTGAACGCGCAGCGTCTTCGCAAGCTGCTGCGGCGTGGTGCCGACGTGACGCTCGAACAATCGCGCCAGATGACGCGAGGAGATGCCGAGCCGCATCGCGAAAGACACCACCGAATCCTCGTCGAGCGCGCCCTCATTGATGAGCTTCACCGCGCGTGCGACCGTCGAGCGCGTGCCGTTCCAGGCCGGGCAGAACGGTGCGGTCTCGGGACGGCATCGCAGGCAAGGGCGGAAGCCTGCGGCTTCGGCCGCGGCGGCTGACGGATAGTAGGAGACGTTGCGCGTCAGCGGCTGCTTGGCCGGACAGACCGGGCGGCAATAGATGCCCGTGGTCTTCACCGCCGTGAAGAAGCGGCCGTCATAGCGGGGATCGCGGCGCAGGCGCGCTGCATTGCAGACATCAAAGCTCAGCATGGCCTGATGATAGCGCATGGCCGCGCTGGCGAAAGGGCCGCGGGATGACCGAGTCCGATTGCGGCGAGCCGCGATGGGCAGGGCGGCTTAGAAAGCCGCCCTCGACGCAAGCCCCCCTGCGATGCCAGTCTTGGAGCCCGCCGTGACCAGCCCGAAAGACATCGTCCTCAACGCCTGGAAGATTGTTTCAGTATGCGACTCGATGCGCATCGCCGCGCTGTTCACCGACGACGCTGAGTGGATCGCGCCGAAGGGCAACGCCACCGCGGTCGCGCTCGATTACACCGACCACATGATCGGCGCGCAAGCGATCGCGCGCTTCATCGCGCAGGAGATGCACAGGATGTTCTCCGGGATCGATATCGGCTTTCGCGGCGTCTATGCCGACGACGATGTCGTGATCGTGGAGGAGCGGATGCGCGCTACACTTGCCGGGGGAGCGCGTTACGAGAATGACTATAGCTTCGTGTTCACGGTGGCCGGCGACAAGATCCGCGAGGTGCGGGAATACGTGGACACGCGCAAGAGATGGCGGATGGTGTTCGGCGAGGAGGCTCGATGAGCAGGCATATTTTCCGCCGCGTGCCAGCCCTGCAACCGCATGGGTTGAGCCTCGTCGCTTGCTGACATAAGGCATGCTCCATGGATCAGCGAACGAGCGCCGACGCTCTCATTCGGAGGAACGATCAGGCGCCGGCCCTTGTCGGCGTGCTCTGCGGCCTCGCCGCGGCGGTGTTCTGGGCGCTTGGCTTCGCCGGCACGCGGCACGGCCTCAAGGTCGGCTTCACGCCGGTCGATCTGCTCGTGCATCGCTATGTCTGGTCCGGCATCGCATTCCTGCCGTTGGTGGTACGCGGCGGAATCTCCGATCTCTGCGGCATCGGTTGGGGCAGGGGCCTTGTGCTGATGGTGCTCGGCGGCCCGGTGATGTCGCTGATCTCCTACACTGGTTTTCTGTTCGTGCCGCTCGGCCATGGCAGCGTGATCCAGCCCTCCTGTGCGACGCTCGGCGGCCTGCTGCTCGCGGCCCTGTTCCTGAAGGAGCATGTTTCCGCGTCGCGCATCGCCGGCGCTGTCGTCATCGTCGGCGGGCTTGGTGTGATCGGCGCGGAATCGATCGGCCATATCGGCGTCGACGGCGTGCTCGGCGATCTGACCTTCGTGCTGACCGGATTGATGTTCGCAGGTTTCGGCGCGCTGCTGCGCCACTGGCGTGTCTCCGCCGTGTCGGCTGCGCTCGTCATCAACGTGCTGTCGCTGCTGCTGTTGCCGATCTACCTCATGACCGGCGGGCTCGCGCGGATCGCGGCGATCGGTATCGGTGAGAACGCCATTCAGGCGCTGGCGCAGGGCGTGCTTGCAGGTCCCGCTGCGCTTTATCTGTTCGCCGTCTCGGTCCAACGCCTCGGCGTGGCCCGCGCCGCCGTTGTCCCCGCCTGCGTGCCGGCGCTGACGGTGCTCACCGGCTGGCTCCTGCTCGGCGAGCCACCGACACTATTGCAGACGGCGGCATTGGTGACGGTGCTGTGCGGATTCTATCTGGCGCAGCGGCAGCGATAGATTGCGGCCTCCGCACGGCGCTTACCATTCGATGGCGGTAAACTTGACGCCGCGACAGGTCAGCTCCCGCCCGAGCCGCTCGGCGCGTTCGCTAGCGGATTTGCCCTGGCGAGTCCGGGGGCTCGGCTTACGCCTTCCTCACGAACTCCGATTTCAGATTCATCGCGCCGATGCCGTCGATCTTGCAGGCGATGTTGTGGCCGTCGGTGGCGTCCTGCAGGCGGATGTTGCGGACCTTGGTGCCGCCCTTGACGACGGAGGACGAGCCCTTGACCTTGAGATCTTTCATCACGATGACGCTGTCTCCATCGGCGAGCGCATTGCCGTTGGCATCGCGCACGCCGGCCTCCTGCGCGGCATCCGCGGCGGCCTCCGCCGTGCCGCTCCATTCATGGCCGCATTCCGGGCAGACCCAGAGGCCGCGATCCTGATAGGCGTGCTCGGAGTTGCAGGTCGGGCATTTCATCGCGTCGGTCATCGTTCGCCTCGTCGCCCGTCACGGGCGCGCCGCACGCTTTCCGCCGGAAAAAGATGGATTGGGAGCAAATCCTTTACCATGGCTTTCAGTCCTTGGGGAACCCTTGGAAATTTAGGAGTTCAGGAAAAAATCTGCGGTATCGAGGTCCGGGATTTTTGCGGCTGCGTCGGTTCGACGTCGCTGCGCAAGGAGCGTCCAGGAGCCACGTCCCGTCATGAGCGAGCACCGCGCCGCAGTCAGACATCACATTTTGCGGACCGGCATTGTCGAGTTCGACAACGGCACCGGCAAGACCATCAGCGCACCCTGCACGATTCGCGATGTCTCCGGCACCGGCGCGCGCCTCGGCCTCAACGCCTCGCTCTGGGTGGCCGAGCAGTTCACGCTGGTCTTCAGCAGCGGACTGCGCAAGGACTGCCGGGTCGCCTGGCGCAAGGGCAGGCTGATCGGCAGCGCGTTCGTGGACGGCTATGCAAGCGCGGATGAGCAGGCCGTGATGATGACCGCGGACGAGCAGTCCCGGCACCGGCTCGGGATCGGTGCGCGCCTCAAGGCTGCGCGCGAAAAGCGCGGCTACACGCAAGGCCAGCTCGCCGAGCTCATCGGCGCCACGCCCGCCTTCGTGTCGCTGGCCGAGCAGGGCCAGGCGGACATTCCGCTCTATCAGCTGATGCACATCGCTGATCTGCTGATGGTCGGCCTCGACGGGCTCGTCGCGGGACCGGCGCCTGAGGATGTCAACGCGGCGTAGGTGACGACCTGTCAAAACAAAACGTCGAAAACAACCCCATGCACAGTAGAAATCCCGAGGGATTTCAGAATGTTGCAAATCCGAAAAATCATTGACGATGGGCCGTAGCCCGGATGGAACGAAGCGCAATCCGGGAATCCTGCGGGGGCACCGGTCCCGGATTACGCTGCGCTCCATCCGGGCTACGGCCTCAAATCCACTTCGGCGATACCGAATCGAATTTGACTCGTCGGGCAAAACAGGAGCAGTATGGCATGATGGCGCCGCTGGAAGCTGGTGGCTCGCCAGCTGCGGAGCGACATGCCGAAAAAAGCAAAACCAAAAAGAAAACTGAAGACCTTCCAGACCTCGCTCGGCTTCTACGACCAGGCGATCGCCGCGCCCTCGATGAAGGCAGCGCTGGACGCCTGGGGCGCCAGGTCCAATCTGTTTCATCAGGGCGCCGCGAAGGAGACTGACGACCCCGACATCGTCGCGGCGACCATGGAGAAGCCGGGCGTGGTGCTCAGGCGTCCGGTCGGATCGGATGGGGCGTTCACCGAGCATTCCGAGTTGCCGACCGATCTCGCTGACGACGCGGCCAAGCCGAAGCGCAGGCCGAAATCCAAGCCGAAAAAGAGTCCTTCAAAGGCTGCAAAGCAACCATCCCGCAAGATCGACGATCAACAGGCGCGCAAGGCCGCCGCGGCGTTCGCGAAGGAAGAGCGCCGGCGGGAAGCCGAGCGCCGCAAGGAGGAGATCGCTCGCGCCAAGGAGCGCGCGCGCCGCGAGAAAGCGGTCGCGAGTGCACAGGCGGCGCTGGACGAGGCGAGGCGGGAGCACGAGGAGCGGGCGGAGGCGATCGACGCGGAGCGCGCTGCGCTCGATCAGCGTGCCGAGGCAGAGCAGAGCCGGTGGGACAAGCAGCGGATGAAGCTTCAGGAGGCGGTGCGACGTGCGCGGGAGTAGGGGCGCGGGGGCCGGGCGGGGCGCACAGATTAAGTGGTGCTGCAGCGGGGAACTGTAGCCCGGATGGAGCGAAGCGCAATCCGGGAATCGGGCAGCTTGTGGCAAGACACCCTGGATTTCGCTGCGCTCCATCCAGGCTACGCTCGCTCCGTCGCTCTTCGCGCGCCAAGCAACCCGACAGCGAATTGGGCTTGCCTTGCTTGGCGTCCTTTTGCACTCTTGGGGCAAGGAGACCAACGCATGAAGATCATGACTGTCGCGTGTGCACTCGGAACCGCCCTGGTGCTGTGCAATCTCGGAATATCGGATGCCGACGCCCGGACGCGGAAGGCTCGCGTGGTGGATGAACAACGGCTGAGGGTGGATGTCCCCGTGCTCAGGCCGACGCCGTGGGATTACAATATTGTTCCGCGTTATCGTTATCGCCCGGAAGATGACCGGGTCGATCCGTACGGACCGCCTTTGGTGTCGTCGTGGGTGCGGTATGAGGGTTGGCGGTGGCCGTATTGGTGGTGATCCCGTAGCCCGGATGGAGCGAAAGCGTAATCCGGACCATCCGCATCGCACGATCGCCCGCATGGCACGAATCCCGGATTTCGCTTGCGCTCATCCGGGCTACGTCCTTAATCGTCGTCGGCCGCAAGCCGCTGAAACTGCCGCTTCATCGCGTTGACCCTGGCGATATAGCTCGTGACGAGGTGATCGCCGCAACGCTCGTCGGCGATCATCGCAAACTTGCGGCGTGCGTAGGCCGTGGCGGGGCCGGCGCCGCAGAGATGGATGAAGGCGGCCAGATCCTGCCGCTCGCGCGCGCTCGCCTTCACATCACCCGCACGGGCGAGAACATCGGCGACATTGCGATCGAGATACACCGATGCGAGCTCGATGGCGTGGCTCGGAATCGCGCGGACATAGAGGAAGGGAGAGCCGCAGCCGGCTTCCGTGACCGCGTTACTGCGAATACAGAACCGCGCGGCGTCGGCATAGGCTGCGTCCAGCATCTGGAAGAGGCCGACGGCGCTGGAGGCGGGCCGGTAGATCGCGAGCGGATTGAGGCTCCATTGCCAACGCCAGTAGGTGCGCGCGAGCGGATTGCCTGAACTCTCGACCTGCGCCAGTGCGGCCAGCAATTCGGGCGTGATCGTCGCGGTGGCATGCTTGCGGAACAGCGGCCCGTATTGCCGCCAGGTCTCCGATGGCTCCTTGTCGAGCGCGTGGCCGACAAGGACGAACAGCTCGGTCGGCTTGCGCATCGTTTGATAGGCGATGTTCACGAGCGCGACGGCCGCAAGCAGCATCGCCACGGCGCCCCCGATCTGAACCATCCGCGGTGCGCGCGCGAAAGTCTTTCGCATCCATCGCGCGCTACGCCGGAGCTTGCGAAGGCGAGAGAGGAGGGGCTTGCTTCGTGCTGGCATCGGTCTTTTGGGAGTGCATTGCGGAGGCTTTGTAGCTGGTTAACGCGGTCACCAGCTCTTGAAATCCGGCTTCTTTTCTCTCTGGTCGCGTCTTTTCAAGTCGCCGCTCCGTACTCCCACGGCAGCTCGTATCCTTGATGGAAATAACCCGAGGTTGTACTGTGCGCCGCAATAGGGTTAATTTTGTGTGAATGGATCGTTGGAATGACCGTCATTGAAAGCGTGGTGTCGGCGGAAGCTGCGGAGCGGAAGATGCCGCCGGGCGTGCTGGTCGAAGGGCCGGTGGTCGACGCCAAGTTTCGCGATTCCTACATCTCCTTCGTCATCATGATCGGCGGTTCGATCGCGGCGCTGGTCTGGGCGTTCTGGCAAGGCATCGGCTGGGTGGAGGTTTCGGTCTTCGCCGGCACGTTCGCGCTGTCCACGGTCGGGATCGGCTTCATGCATCGCTACTTCGTCCACCGCAGCTTCCGCTGCGGTCCGGTGATGCGGACGTTGTTCGCGGCCATCGCCACCATGGCGGTGCAGGGCTCGATCCTGAAATGGGTGAGCAATCATCGCCGGCACCATCTTCACTCCGACAAGCCGGGCGACGTCCACAGCCCTTACTATGACGGCGACGGCAATCCCTATGTCACCTTCGCCAAGGGGATGATGCATGCGCAAGGCGGCTGGGTGTGGGATCAGGCCACCACCGATGCCGGATACTACGCCAAGGATATCCTGGCCGATCCGATCGCCATGTTCTTCACCAGGACGCGCTGGTACTGGTACGCGCTCTCGGCGGTGATCATTCCGGGCGCGATCGGCTACGCCTTTGGCGGCGTGCACACGATGACCGGCTGCATCCTGTTCTCCGGCCTGTTCCGCAGCTACCTCATGACCATGGCGACATCGCTGGTCAACTCGGTCTGCCACAGCGACGGCCGCTACGGCTACCGCCGCTTCGATCTCGACGACGGCACCACCAACGAGTTCGTGACCACGATCCTCACCTTCGGTGAAGGCCTGCACAACAACCATCACCGGTTTCCGCGCGACGCCTACATTTCGCACGCCTGGTACGAGATCGACATCAACGGCCTGATCATTCTCGGGCTCGGGAAGCTTGGCCTCGTGCACGACATTTTCGCGGCTGGGAGCAGAACGCGTCCTTCTGGCGGTTCAGACGGCGGAGAACGTTCAGTGGCAGATACCGAAGCGATCGTCTAAAGGCTGTAGGATGGGTAGAGCGGAAGCGACCCACCAATCGCCGTCATCGCACGATGGGTTTCGCAAGTGCTCTACCCATCCTTCGGGCTCGGTGCTCGACTACGCCATGGATTTGGCCACACCGATCTAGTGGTGTGCTCACTAGCGCGGGCGCTTTGATGGCCCACGGGGCACGAAGTTTAGGCCGATGAACTATCTGGATCTCATGGACGACCGACGGACACCGGCGCCCTCCAACGCCATCCGCGCGTTGGAGCAACACATCGGTGCGCCGTTGCCCGCGCCCTACAAGGAGCTGCTGGCGCAATCGGACGGCGGCGGCTTCGACCGCTGCGGCGTCGAGCTGCCTTGGCGCAACGACCGCACCGTTTTGGACGTGCTATTCACGACGCATCCGACCGACAGCTACGGCGTCATCGACAATTACGATGTGTATCGGAGCATGAATCGAATCCCCCGGCTGAGCTGCCCCTTCGCACCCGATCCCGGCGGCGATCTGTTCCTGCTGAGTCTGGAGGAGGACAGTTATGGGCAGGTCTTCTACTGGGATCACGAGCATGAACCGGTGGACGGTGGCGACATGTTCGCCGATTTCCCGAACACAAACGAACTCGCGCCCGATCTTGAAACCTTCATCCTCGGCTTGGGAGAGGGGTGAATGGATATGCAGCTAGTAGGATGGGTTGAGCCCTTGCGAAACCCATCGCTTCTGTCGATTAGCTAGCGATGGGTATCCCTTCGCTCCACCCATCCCGCGGGCTCACCAATCCGGATCGCCGTAGTAGGGATCGACCATATAAGGCGGGGGCATCCAGGGCCCGCGCGACGGCGGCCTGGGCCGCCGGGGTGCGGCCGCCTGCGCGTGCGGCCGGGCAGGCGCAGCGGTATCGTTGTTGATTGCGCTCCGCACGGCGGGTTTCGCGGGTGCGGGTGCGGATGAAGATGCGGATGACGTCGTCGGCTCCTTTTGCAGCGCCTGGACCTGTGCGGCGAGGCGTGCGTTAGCCGCCGCATCCTTCTCCTGCGCCGCCTTGAGCTGTTGAATGGTGTCGGCCTGCTCGCGCAGCGTCTGCTCGTTGCGGCTCTTCAGTTGCTCGAGCTTTCCGTTCATGCTCGCAAGCTCGCTGGTGATGGTCTTGAGCGATTGCGCGAGATCGGACGACGAGGGGGCAGGTGCTGTGGCGCCAGTTCTTGAAGCGTCGGGCCTTGGAGCGTCAAACCCTGCATTGCTCTCAGTGTCCTTGCCGACCGGCGGCGCGGGCACCGTGCCGGGCTCATCCGCGGCAGCCAGCTGCACGGCCGCCGGTTGCGCCGGACTTTCAACCGCGGACGCTTGCGGAGGCCGAGTGGCGGCCGGTGGAGCCCATCGCGCCATGATCGATTTGGTCATCGACCTGGCCTGATCGCTATATTGCGAAGCGAAGGCTGCACCGAGAATGCCGATCGCCAGCACGAGACCGACCAGAGCACGCAGCATGGGCCGATCTCCCTTCAGGCCTTGGTTGCGAACCTCGCTATCTGGCGCCGGCGCCGCGGCCTTGGGAGTCTTGTCCTCGGGAATCTTGTCCTTGGGAGCCTGGATAGTCTCCGCACCGGCGCTTGCTCCCGAGACCCGCGGGCCTTCGCTGCCGCGTTCCATTCCGGAAACCAGCCGGTCCAGCCGCGCAAGGTCTTGCTCTGCGCTCTTGATCCGGTCGTAAGCCCGCGCCAGCCCGCCATCGGCGCGCACCTCGTCCGGCTTGGGAGCGTCCGGCTTAGGGGCATCAGGCTTGTGGTCGTCAGGTTTGGGGTCGTTCGTCTCGGGCACCGATGCGCTCTCGATCCAGTCGGGCGTCAATGGGAGTGCGGCAGTCCGATCGGAACGATAGGACTCGCCGCCGTCCAACACAACGCGCGTGCGAAGGAGAAATTATGGCGGGCTCGGGGGCGGGCGTGGGCATTGCCGAACCGGCATGCGTCGGGAGCGTCAGGTACATGAGCGAAATCGGTGTGGCTCCCGCTGATGCCCTATGTAGGTCAGCGTGACAGTTTCGCTGTCTCGTTATGAACTCGGCCGCCAGATCGCAACGGCCCGCATTGTTCTAAATCAACAAAACCCGCTGATTGGAGAATTACGCTGACGCACCGTTCCAATCCAGGAAGGAGAGTGGACATGTCGCGCCGAACCATCGTTTCACTTACCGCATCCGCAATCATTGGCATCGCCTGCATCGCGACTGTTTCGACCGACGCCTTCGCGTATCGAAGAGGCGTCGGGGTTGGTCGAGTTGGTGTTCATCACGGCGGTGTCTATCGCGGTGGCGTCTATCGTGGTGCAGTCGTGCGCCGCGGAGTTGCCGTGGGCGTCGGAGCTGCTGCGGTTGGTGCGGCAGCTTACGGTGCCTACGGAGCCTACGGCGGCTATCGCCGCTGCGGCTACGAACCTTACCCGCCTTGCTACTAGCCGGTCTTGTAGCCGGTCTTGGCGCAGCGGCCAGAGCACCGATGGGTCGGCTGTGCGCGGAGCACCTCTCTCCGAGCGGGGAGAGGTGATCCGAGTTCCGGGCCCGCACACACGCGATCCGAGCTGTGCTCGCTTCACCGTGCGTATTGGCGCGTCTGTTGCTCGACAGGTCGACTTCTAGCGAGGCGTGCGTGCCATCTTCGCCGGCCGCCACCATGAGAGGTTGAACGCCGAAAAGTCAATCGCTGCGTGCATTCGCGGCGACCAGGAAAAAGCGGCAAAGCTGCGGCTGTCAAGGATACATCAGGGTAGAACGGAGCTTATCCCCGTAATAAACCCAATGCCGTTAGGGGTTCTGGGTGCGTATGGGAGGATCAATAATGGCAAACGTCGAACAATTGCGCAGGCGGGACGGAGTAAACCTGGTCCAGCTCGAGGAGGACATTGCATCGATACGCTCGGGAAGCTCTCTTGCTTCCATTGCGCTGCCTGATTACGTCGAGCACACCGCGGGCGTGACGCGCGTCGGCGCGCTCAGTGCAGAGGCGGTCGTTCGGGACTATGAGTCCGCTGCAAAAGAGATCGAGGCCATGGGCACCGAGTTGATCGACGCCGCGCAAAAATGCGAGGCGCTGACAGCCCAGGTCCATGATGCGATCGCCTTCATGCGAGAAACGGCGGCGGAGTATCGTGAAGAGGGTCGGAAGATCTTCAGGCGCATCGAAGAATGTGCGCTGTTCACCGAAGACGTCCGCAAGACATGCGAACAGGTCAAGCGCAGAATGGTCGACGTCTCGCTAGGCTCATCGTCCAACGAGGAGTTCGCATCGCAACAGCCCGAGTTGAACGGGATCGCCGCCAAGGTGTCGATGAGCGAGATACGGTGAGGCGGGCGTAGATAGCGCGTAGGGTGGGTTGAGCTCAAGGTCGTAGGATGGGTTGAGCCCTTACGAGACCCATCATCTCTCGCCGATCGAGCGGTGATGGGTATCGCTTCGCTCCACCCGAGCTGGAGCCAACAATCAATAGCGGCCGCCGTGGCCCTTTTGCTGCGTGATCCAGTCCGACAATGTTGTCGGTGTCGATCCCACGGTCCGGCCCGGTGATGCCTTCGGATTGTCGCGAACGCCTTTCGTCGGACGGGTGCGCGGCGGTTCCGTTCCGTTGACGCTCTTCGAGCCAGCCATAGATGCTTCCGCAGCTTCCTTCTCGAGGCGCAGCTGTTTCAATCGCGCCATCTTGATGCGCTCTGCCTCGACTGCGGGTCCTTCGGAGAGCAGCGGCCTGTGTTGAGCGACCTCCGCCGGGACGATGACACCGAGTATCGTCGTCTCGCCGAGCGCCTTGCAGGCTTCGAGCCGATGCAGTCCCTCGACCAGAACGAGGCGGTCTCCGTCGAGCCGGACGGAAATGGGTTCCTGTTGTCCGATGTCCAGCATACTTTCAGCGATCTCTCCGACGGTCTCGGGCTTGATGGCTTTCTTCTGCTTCGTGGGAACGAAGATCTTCTCGATCGGGAAGCTTTCCGGTTTGGGCATTACTTGACTCCGCTTCTACCGGGCCCGTCGGAACCGATGCCGGCGGTGGTCGGAGTTTAGGAGGGAAGGGCTCGACCGCAAAGGTAATTTCGGCGGCAGGGTGTTGATGAGCTCGCAGGATGGGTTGAGCCCTTGCGAAACCCATCCCTTCTGTGGATTTGGCGGCGATGGGTATCGCTTCGCTCCACCCATCCTACGTGCTGTCGCCGCAATACCGAGCACATGTCGCTGTCGTAGACCTCGGGCTTGCCTGCAGCTTCCGGGCGACGCATCCGCAGGGCGGATCGGCCACTTAGGCGGCGTGTTCCGGGGAGCGCGTGACATCGCCGCGTCCCGCGAGAAGGCCGGCAACGGAGATATCTTCGTCAAGCGCTTCCCAGTGCAGGCCGACGCGGCTGAGCTCGACCTGGTTGCGTTCGTCTGGCGTTGCATGGAGCAGGCGCGGAAACCACGCAAGCGGGATCCCGAGTGTCCTTCCATCGGACAGTTCGACCCACATCGTGTGTTCGTCGAAGCGAACGCTAGTTGCCGAAATGGTCATGCCAGGCCTTCAGGAGAAGATCGCGATTGTCTTCCACGACGCGCAGGATATTCGAAAGTTCCCGCGGATTGAACCCATAACTGTCGGCTATTGATATGCCAGGCTCAAGCCAAATCTTGGCGTCCCGGCCGCCGCCTTTGACATGAATATGGGGCAGCTCGGGTGGCTGCCCCTCATTTGAGAAGAAGTAGTAACGCAAGCCGCCCTGGCGTAATGCAACTGGCATCAATGCCTCCGGGCGGCTTGCGCTATTGGTATCAGCTGCACCCCGTCGTGCTGCCGCACGTATCGCACTTCATGCACGTGCCATTCCGCACCAGCGTGAAGTTGCCGCACTCGCTGCACATCTCGCCCTCATAGCCCTTGGCTTTGGCTTCCGCGCGGCGCTCGGCCTTGCTGGGCACTGCGACTTGCGCGCTGCCGGCCTTGCTCCATTGCAGGGCTTCCAACTTCTCGGTGGGCGAGAGGTCGTGGGCCACTTCCTGCTTCAGCGCGACCGCGCCTTCCAGGACGTCGCCGGCACGGCCCGCGCCGTGGGAGGCGAGCGAGGTGACCTTGCTGCCGCCCGCCGGTGCGCTGTCGTTGCCTTGCGCGACCGCGGTCGAGCCGCCGCGCATCACCACGAGGTTGTCGGTGCGGGAGCGGGTGAGGCCGCGCGACACCAGCTTGGAGGCGCGCTGGCCGTGATCATCAGGCTCCTTGCCTTCCTCGACGCCCTTGCCGAGCACGTCGAACCCGGTCTCACTGGGATCGACATGGGCGAGGTCGAAGCGGCTGAGATAGCTCACCGCCAGCTCGCGGAAGACGTAGTCGAGGATCGAGGTCGCATATTTGATGCTGTCGTTGCCCTGCACCGGGCCCGCCGGCTCGAAGCGGGTGAAGGTGAAGGCGTCGACATATTCGTCGAGCGGCACGCCGTACTGGAGACCCAGCGACACCGCGATGGCGAAGTTGTTGATGAAGGAGCGCAGTGCGGCGCCTTCCTTGTGCATGTCGATGAAGATCTCGCCGATACGGCCGTCGTCATACTCGCCGGTACGCAGATACACCTTGTGGCCGCCGACGACCGCCTTCTGGGTGTAGCCCTTGCGGCGATCCGGCATCTTCTCGCGCTCGCGCATCACGATGATGCGCTCGACCAGCTTCTCGACGATCTTTTCCGAGACCTGGGCGGTGCGGGCCGCCATCGGCTTGTCGTAGAGATGATCGACCGCATCGTCCTCGTCCTCATCATCGCTGATGAGCTGCGAGTTGAGCGGCTGGCTGAGCTTGGAGCCGTCGCGATAGAGCGCGTTGGCCTTCAGCGCCAGCTTCCACGACAGCATGTAGGCGGACTTGCAGTCCTCTACAGTTGCGTCGTTCGGCATGTTGATGGTCTTGGAGATCGCACCCGAGATGAAGGGCTGCGCCGCCGACATCATGCGGATGTGGCTCTCGACCGAGAGATAGCGCTTGCCGACCTTGCCGCAGGGGTTGGCGCAGTCGAACACCGGATAATGTTCGGCCTTGAGGTGCGGGGCACCTTCCACCGTCATCGCGCCGCAGATGTGGACGTTGGCCGCCTCGATCTCGCGCTTGGTGAAGCCGACGGCTTGGAGCAGGTCGAAGCCGGGGGCCGCGATCGCCTCTGCGCCGATGCCGAGCTGGTCGCGGATGAAGTCCTCGCCAAAAGTCCATTTGTTGAAGGCGAACTTGATGTCGAACGCGGTCGGCAGCGCCTTTTCGACCTTGGCGATGGCTTCGTCGGTGAAGCCCTTGGCCTTCAGCGTCGAGGCGTTGATGCCCGGCGCGTTGGAGAGCGAGCCGTGGCCGACGGCGTAGGCCTCGATCTCCGCGATCTCGCTCTCGCGATAGCCGAGCGCGCGAAGCGCTGCCGGGACCGCGCGGTTGATGATTTTGAAGTAGCCGCCGCCGGCGAGCTTCTTGAATTTCACCAGCGCAAAATCAGGCTCGATGCCGGTGGTGTCGCAATCCATCACGAGGCCGATCGTGCCGGTCGGCGCGATCACCGTGGTCTGGGCGTTGCGATAGCCGTGCTTCTCGCCGAGCTCGAGCGCCGCATCCCAGGCGGCTTGCGCATGCGTGACGAGGTCTCCTTGCGGGCAGGACACCAGGTCCATCGGCACGGGGTTGACGCTCAGCGCCTCGTAGCCGTTGGACTGGCCATGGGCGGCGCGGCGGTGATTGCGGATCACGCGCAGCATGTGCGCGGCGTTCTTTTTGTAGCCGGGGAAGGTGCCGAGCTCGGCCGCCATCTCGGCCGAAGTCTTGTAGGTGATGCCGGTCATGATCGCGGTCAGCGCGCCGGCGATCGCGCGGCCTTCTTTGCTGTCATAAGACAGACCCATGGTCATCAGGAGGCCGCCGATATTGGCGTAGCCGAGGCCGAGCGTGCGGAACTCGTAGGAGAGCTCGGCGATCGACTTCGACGGGAACTGCGCCATCATCACCGAGATTTCGAGCACGATGGTCCAGAGCCGGCAGAGGTGCTCGTAGCCTTCGACGTCGAAGCGCTTGGAGGGGACGTCGTAGAACGTCAGCAGATTGGCAGAGGCGAGGTTGCACGCCGTGTCGTCCAGGAACATGTATTCCGAGCACGGATTGGAGGCGCGGATGTCGCCGGACGCCTTGCAGGTGTGCCAGTCGTTCATGGTGGTGTTGAAGTGCAGGCCCGGGTCGGCCGACGCCCAGGCGGCGTAGCCGATCTTTTCCCAGAGGTCGCGCGCCTTCAGCGTCTTGGTGATCTTCTTGGTGGTGCGCCCGACGAGATTCCAGTCGCCGTCGGTCTCGACCGCGCGCAGGAAGTCGTCCTTCAGCGACACCGAATTGTTGGAGTTCTGGCCTGATACCGTGAGGTAGGCTTCCGAATCCCAGTCGGTGTCGTAGACGTCGAACTGGATGTCCTTGTAGCCTTGCTTCGCGAACTGGATGACGCGCTTGATGTAATTGTCAGGCACGAGGCTGCGGCGCGCGAGCTTGATCTCGCGGCGGAGCGCCGGGTTCTTCTCGGGATCGAAGCAATCGTCGCCCGAGCCTTCGCAATTGACGCAGGCCTTGAGCACCGCCTTGAGGTGCTTCTGGTTGATCTTGGAGCCGGTGACGAGAGCCGCGACCTTCTGCTCCTCCTTCACCTTCCAGTCGATATAGGTCTCGATGTCGGGGTGATCGACGTCGACGACGACCATCTTGGCGGCGCGGCGCGTGGTGCCGCCGGACTTGATCGCGCCCGCGGCGCGGTCGCCGATCTTGAGGAAGCTCATCAGGCCGGACGAGCGGCCGCCGCCAGAGAGGCGTTCGCCTTCGCCGCGCAGGCGCGAGAAGTTGGAGCCGGTGCCGGAGCCGTATTTGAACAGGCGGGCTTCGCGGACCCAGAGGTCCATGATGCCGCCCTCGTTGACGAGGTCGTCACCGACGCCCTGGATGAAGCAGGCGTGCGGCTGCGGATGCTCGTAGGAGGATTTCGACCGGGTCAGCTTGCCGGTGAAGGGGTCGACGTAATAATGGCCCTGGCCGGGGCCGTCGATGCCATAGGCCCAATGAAGCCCGGTGTTGAACCATTGCGGCGAGTTCGGCGCGACCATCTGCATGGTCAGCATGTAGCGGAGCTCGTCGTAGAAGGTCTGGGCGTCCTCGTCGGAGGAGAAGTAGTTGCCCTTCCAGCCCCAATAGGTCCAGCAGCCGGCGAGACGGTCGAACACCTGCTTGGCCGAGAGCTCGCTGACGAAGCGCTCTTTCTCGGGCAGGAGGGCGAGCGCCTCGGTGTCGGGCACGGAGCGCCACAGGAAGGAGGGAACGGATTCTTCCTCGACCTTCTTCAGGCGCGCGGCAACGCCGGCCTTGCGGAAGTACTTCTGGGCGAGGACGTCGGAGGCGACCTGCGACCACGCGGTCGGGACCTCGACATTGTCGAGCTTGAACACGACCGAGCCGTCGGGATTCCTGATCTCCGACGTGGTGAGCCGGAACTCGATGCCGGCGTAAGGTGACTGTCCCGAAGTGGTGTGGCGCCGCTCAATCCGCATGGTCTTGCCCCGTCCTATCTTTGACCGGACCGCCTCCGTTCAGGCGTACCGGGTCATCATTTCATTTCGCGGTGCTCGAGGCCGCCTGGCCCTTGGCATCGCAGTTCAGCCGGTAGACCCGGCCCATTTTCTCCCGACGCGATTCCTCGATGCGCGCACCGATCATCCGCCGGCACGTCCAGACCCATCCGCCCCAAAGGGATGAGCCCGACATGCGTTCAACGCCCCACAACGTCACGTCTTCAACCATTGCCATCCGGGCCTGTTTCCAGCCCGTTCAGGCGCCCGAAAAGTCCGCTCTCGCCGGGCAGACAAGCCCGTATCCCGCTGCCTTTGTCTGGCTTGGCGGAGTGCTGTTTTGCAGACCCTTTGGGGGAGTGCCGGCGGGACGCAAACACACTCGCGCCGAACGGATCGAAAACTAGGACTCTCCGTTACGCCCGTCAAGAACTAGTGCGAGTTCCTGAATCAAATACTAAATATGGTGGATTGTGGGGGATAACAGGGGGCAGGCCCGCGCCTGTTGTTGAGCCAAGTATCAGTGAGTCCTCAGGGATTCCCAACCAAAAAAATTTCCATCTTGGGGCGCCGCTGAGGCTTCACCCCGCTGTTCACAGGGCAGGTATATTTTTGAATGGCGGGCTTGCCTCCGGGGGACTCACGTAGGGCTACGGAAGGTGAGGGCAGGCATTCCCGCCGGGGTGGTGGTGGGAGGGGCGAATCCGCGCCAAGCTCGATCAGATTTTGCCGGACTACCCACATGCTTGATTCGACTCGGCCGGTGCTGCGAGCGCGCATCGCCCCGGCCGGCCTGATGTTCCTCGCCATCACCTCGGTGGGCTGGGGCTTCAACTGGCCGGTGACGAAATTCCTGTTGTCCGAGCTGCCGCCGCTGACCTTGCGCGGGGTGACCGGCGTGTTGGGCGCGGTGCTGCTGGCGGCGCTGGCGCTGATGCGCGCTGACAGCCTCAGGGTCCCGCGCGAGATCTGGCCGCGCCTTGTGACCGCCGCGGTCCTCAACGTCACCGGCTGGATGGTGCTGATGGGCCTGGCGCTGCTGTGGCTGCCGGCGAGCGAAGCGGCGCTGATCGCCTACACCATGCCGGTCTGGGCCTCGCTGATCGCCTGGCCGGTGCTGGGCGAGCGGCCGACCTTGTTGCGCACCATCGCGCTGGTGATGGCTTTTGCCGGCCTCGCCTCGATCATGGGCGGCAACGGCTTTGCCGCCACCGCGGACAAGCTGCCGGGCATCATCATGGCGCTGTGCGGCGCACTCGGCTTCGCACTCGGCACGGTGTTTTCGAAGAAGTACCCGATCCGTCTGCCGCCGATCACGGCCGCGGCCTGGCAGATCGGGATCGGCTGCCTGCCGATCACGATCATCGGCCTCGCCGTCGAGACCACGCATCTGGAGCTGGTGACGCCGGTCGGATGGTGGCTGCTGGTCTATTCGACCGTGGTGCAGTTCTGCATCGCCTATGTCAGCTGGTTCGCTGCCCTTGCGCGCCTGCCGGCCTCGGTCGCCGCGATCGGGACCATGGCAGTGCCTGTCATCGGCGTGGTGGCGTCCGCGATCGCGCTCCACGAGCCGTTGGGAGCAGGGCAGATCGCCGCGCTGATCTTCACGCTGGCGGCGGTGGTGCTGGCGACGCGGTAATAGGGCGCGGACTCATGAAGTTTGGCCGCCCGATGTCCGCCTTGCTGCGGCTGACGATTTCGAACATGTGAAGGCGGCGAGCTTCCAAAGTTCCGCCGCCCGTGGGATGTTCGGGCCATGAATCTGCGGCGATTGCTCAGAGTTGCGTTCGCGGTCTTGGTGACCGTCGGTTTGACGTTGGCGCCCTTGGCGGCGCCGTCGGCCGCTGCGCAAGCTCGTCTTGACGGCATGAGCGACATGTCGATGTCGGCCGACATGCCCTGTTGCCCCAACGACCAGAAGAGCAATGACTGCCTGGACTGCCCGCTGGTTGCGATGTGCGTTCTGAAGACGACCCAGGCGGGACCCTCCGAGGCCGTCGCTTTGCCGCTGCGACACGCGATCCGGACCACCCACTCGGTGGCGGACGATTTGGTCGGCGACGGTTTGGTCCGTCCACCTCCCGACCAACCCCCTCGAACCCTGGCCTGAGCGGCGCTTGACGCCGATCGCGTCCGTGCGCCTCGCGCGCGCGGATGACGCGCGCCGCCTCGGCGGCGAATTCAGGACATCGAGGATACAACATGAAGACGTCTACCTTCGCGCGCGCCGTCCAGGCCGCGTTGATCGCTGCGGCCATCGGCGGCGCAAGCTCGGCCGCATTGGCCGACATGAAGGACTATAAGTTCGAGCTCGTCGACCAATCGGTGCAGGCCGGGCCAGACAAGGTCGTCACCGTCCGGCTCGTGAACACCAAGACCGGCAAACCGGTGCCGGATGCGGTGATCTTCGCCAGCCGTTTGGACATGGCTCCGGACGGCATGCAGGAGATGGCGACCAAGGTCGCGCCCATGCCGGGGACGGAGCCGGGCACGTACCGCTTCAAGGCGACCTTCGGCATGGCGGGGCGGTGGCAGCTTTCGCTCGGAGCCAAGGTCCAGGGCGAGACCGGCACCGTCGAGAACAAGCTCGTCATCACGGCGCAGAAGTGACCCGCCCCATCTCAGCAAGCCTGGCCGCCGCGTTGATCGCGGCGGCGGGCATCGCGTTCGTCGTCGCCGGCCCGCCGCGGCCGACGGCGCGAATCGCCGCCGTGATCGGCCCCGCTGCGGCCGAGGAGAGCGGCGCCGCGATCTACTACCAGGATCCGGACGGCAAACCGTCGTACTCGCTGGTGCCGAGAAAGACCCGGGATGGCCGGGATTTCCGCGCGGTGCCCGCAGGCGCCGACGTCAGCTTCGACGACGAGCAGGTGGCAGCCCCGCCGCCGGCGACACCGGCCGGCGCCTCCGGAGAGCGCAAGATCAAATACTACCGCAATCCCATGGGCCTGCCGGACACATCGCCGACGCCGAAGAAGGATCCGATGGGAATGGACTACATCCCCGTCTACGAGGGCGACGACAGCGACGACGGGTCGATCAAACTCTCGCCCGGCAAGATCCAGCGGACCGGCGTCAAGTCGGAGCCCGCAGCGATGCGCGTGATCCGGACCGTCATCAGGGCGCCGGGCACGATCGCGCTGGACGAGCGGCGGATCTCCGTCGTCGCCATGCGGGCGGAAAGCTTCATCCTGAAGGTCGCCGACGTCACGACCGGATCTCACGTGATCAAGGGGCAGCCGCTGATGGAGGTCTACAGCCCATCCGTCTCCTCTGCTGCCGCCGAGTACCTCACCACCATCACCTCGAAGACGACCAGCGGCGACGTTCAGTATGGCCGTGGATCGCGCCAGCGCCTGATGAATCTGGACGTGCCCGATGCTGCGATATCGGCGATCGAGAAGAGCCGGACCGTGCCGACGTCGATCGGATGGACTTCGCCGCGCGACGGCATCGTGCTGGAGCGCAACGCCATCGAGGGCATGCGCGTCGAGCCGGGCGGCGTCCTGTTCCGGATCGCTGACCACTCGATGGTGTGGGCCCTGATCGACGTCGCCGAACGCGACGTCGGCATGATCGCCACGGGCCAGCCCGTCACGGTCAAGGCGCGGAGCTTTCCGGGACGGGAGTTCACGGGAAAGGTCCAGGTCATCTACCCCGAGATCAACAAGGAGACCCGGACGGCGCGCGTGCGGATCGAACTGCAGAATCCGGACCTGATCCTGCTGCACGACATGTACGTCGACGCCGACATCGACACCGGCAGCGGCGATGCCGTCCTCGCAGTGCCGGAGAGCGCGGTGATGGACACCGGCAGCCGGCAAGCCGTTTTCGTCGATAAGGGCCAGGGTCGGCTGGAGCCTCGTGAGGTCAGGCTCGGCCACCGGGGCGGCGGCTTCGTGGAGGTCCGTCAGGGTCTCGCGGAGGGCGAGGCCGTGGTGGTCTCGGCGAATTTTCTGATCGATGCCGAAAGCAACCTGAAGGCCACGCTGAAGGGCTTTACCGAGGGGGCGCAGCAATGATCGCGCGTCTCATCGCCTGGTCCGCCCGCAACCTGCTGCTGGTCCTGTTCGGGACCGGCTTCGCCGCCGCGGCGGGGCTGTACGCGCTTCTGCATCTGCCGCTCGATGCCATCCCGGATCTCTCGGACACCCAGGTCATCGTCTACACGGAGTACCCGGGCCAAGCCCCGCAGGTGATCGAGGACCAGGTCACCTATCCGTTGACGACGGCGATGCTGACCGTGCCGAAATCGAAGGTCGTGCGCGGCTTCTCTTTCTTCGGCGTCTCCTTCGTCTACGTCATCTTCGAGGACGGCACCGACATCTACTGGGCGCGCTCGCGCGTGCTGGAATTCCTCAACGGCGCCAGCGCGCGCCTGCCTGCCGGCGTGAGCCCCACGATCGGCCCCGACGCGACCGGCGTCGGCTGGGTCTACCAGTATGCCGTGATGTCGAAGGAGCTGAATCTCGCCGACACCCGCACCATCCAGGACTGGAATCTGAAGTTCGCCCTGGCGAAGGCCGAGGGTGTCGCCGAGGTTGCGAGCGTCGGCGGCTTCGTCAAGCAGTACAACGTGATCCTCGATCCGCAACGCATGCGCGACCGCGGCATCACCATGCAGAAGATGCGCGATGCCATCCGCGCCAGCAATGCCGACGTCGGCGGCCGGACCGTCGAACTGTCCGAGTTCGAGTACGTCATCCGCGGCAAGGGCTACATCAAGTCGATCAACGACCTCGGCGACATCGTGCTGAAGACGAACAATGGGACGCCGGTGCTGCTGCGCGACGTCGCGCGTGTCGAACTGGGCCCCGACGAGCGGCGCGGCATCACGGAGCTGAACGGCGAGGGCGAGGTCGCCAGCGGCATCGTACTACAGCGCTTCGGCGTCAATGCGCTGGAGGTGATTGAGAACGTCAAGAAGCGCTTCCGGGAGATCGCCTCCAGCCTTCCGAAGTCGGTCGAGATCGTGCCGGTCTACGATCGCTCCAACCTGATCTACGCGGCCATCGACACGCTCAAGCACACGCTGTTCGAGGAAAGCGTCGTGGTCGCGCTGGTCTGCATCGTGTTCCTGCTGCACGTCCGTAGCGCCCTTGTCGCGATCCTGATGCTGCCCATCGGGGTCTTGATGGCGTTCGGCGCCATGAAGCTGCTGGGCTTAGGCTCCAACATCATGAGCCTCGGCGGGATCGCGATCGCGATCGGCGCCATGGTCGACGCGGCCATCGTCATGATCGAGAACGCCCACAAGCACCTCGAACGCGCCGAGCCGGGAAAGCCCAGGATCGACGTCCTGATCGCCGCCGCCTCGGAGGTGGGGCCTGCACTTTTCTTCAGCCTGCTGATCATCACTGTGTCCTTCATGCCGATCTTCACGCTGGAATCGCAGGAGGGGCGGTTGTTCAGCCCGCTGGCGTTCACGAAGACGTTCTCGATGGCGGCCGCTGCGCTCCTGTCGGTGACGCTGGTGCCGGCTCTGATGGTGATCTTCGTGCGCGGGCGGATCGTTCCGGAGCACAGGAATCCGATCAACCGCGTCCTGATCTGGATCTACCGCCCGGTGATCAAGGGCGTCATGCGCGCCAAGACGCTGGTGGTGGTGCTCGCGCTCGCCATTCTGGCCGTGAGCATCTGGCCGGCGCGACAACTCGGTACCGAGTTCATGCCGAACCTCAACGAAGGCACGCTGCTCTACATGCCGACGACGCTGCCGGGCATCTCGGTCACGAAGGCCGGCGAACTGATGCAGACCCAGGACCGGATCATCCGCTCGTTTCCGGAAGTGGCCTCAGTCTACGGCAAGGCAGGGCGCGCCGCGACGGCGACCGATCCGGCACCGTCCGAGATGTTTGAGACGGTGGTCAACCTCAAGCCCAAGCAGGAGTGGCGGCCCGGTGTGACCATCGATGGACTGATCGCCGAAATGGACAAGGCACTGCAGTTTCCTGGGGTCTCCAACGCCTGGACCATGCCGATCAAGGCCCGCATCGACATGCTGTCCACGGGCATACGAACGCCGATCGGCGTCAAGGTGATCGGGACCGACCTGGTCGAGATCGATAAGCTCGCCAAGCAGATCGAGCAGGTCCTCAAGGCCGTGCCGGGCACCTCATCGGCCTACGCCGAGCGCGGTATCGGCGGCTACTATCTGGAAGTCACCCCGGACCGTGCCGCGCTGGCGCGTTACGGCATCATGGTCCAGGACGTTCAGGACACGATCGCGACTGCACTCGGCGGCCAGACCGTGACCACGACCGTGGAAGGGCGGCAGCGCTTTACCGTGAACATGCGCTATCCGCGCGATCTGCGCGACAATCCGCAGGCCATCGCCAACGATGTGTTGGTGCCGATGCCCGCCGGCGGCGCGGTACCGCTCGGCGAGGTCGCGAAGGTCGCGCCGGCGCGCGGGCCGACCTCGATCCGGACCGAGAACGGCCAGCTCGCGACCTACATCTACGTCGACATCCGCGATCGCGACCTCGGGGGCTACGTCGCGGACGCTAAAGCCTCTGTGCAGGCCAGCATCAAGTTTCCGCCGGGCTACTACGTGATGTGGAGTGGTCAATACGAATATCTGGAGCGCGCAACCGCGCGGCTGAAGATCGTCGTGCCCGTGACGTTGCTGATCATCTTCCTGCTGCTGTACCTGAACTTTCGTTCGATCGCGGAGACGATGATCGTGATGCTCTCGCTGCCGTTCGCGCTGGTCGGCGGGCTTTGGCTGATGTGGTGGTTGAGCTTCAACCTTTCAGTGGCGGTCGCCGTTGGCTTCATTGCGCTCGCTGGCGTCGCCGCAGAGACCGGCGTCGTCATGCTGATCTATCTCAATCAGGCGCTGGCTGAGACCGCGGCCAGGCGTGCCGCCGAGGGGCGGGCCCTGACCCGCCGCGACCTCTATGACGCCATCATGGATGGCGCGGTGGAGCGCGTACGCCCCAAGATGATGACAGTCGTCGCGATCATGGCGGGCCTGCTACCGATCATGTGGAGCACCGGGACGGGCTCGGAGATTATGCAGCGCATTGCGGTGCCAATGATCGGCGGGATGATTTCGTCGACCCTGCTCACGCTGATCGTCATCCCGGCCATATTCGGGCTTGTAAAGGGTATTGGCTTGCCAGGTGACGAACAGGGATGTTTTGGGCTGGCCAAGGTGACCGACAAACGAACAGGAGAGCGGGGCAGATTGCAGCACTGATCTTCACGCTGGCGGCGGTGGTGCTGGCGAGGCGGTGGGGCCATTACTCCGCGGCGACAATCCGCACCAGCTTGCCAGCCGGGGCGACGTCCTGCCGCCGGCCCAGCCAGACCTGCCAGGCCTGCGCGGCCAAAGCGAGGGAGCAGATGCCCCAGAACACCGGATATTCGTATCCGCCCGTGTTCCAGGTCCAGCCAAAGCCCTTCACAGTCTGGAGCGAATAGACCGCCACGGCCATCAGCCCGACCGAACCGAGCGCGGCGAAGCGCGTGCAGATGCCAAGCGTCAGCGCAATGGCGACCGACAATTCGGCCGCGGCGGCGACGTAGACCCAGGCCTCGGGCGGCGACAAGCCAGCAGACGCGAAGAACTTGACGATGGCCGGGTTGAGAACGCCGAAGCCGACGAACTTTCCGGCGACGTGAGGAAGATAGAAGGCGCCGCACGCGATGCGAATGACGTTGTCCATTCGCATGAGGTCGAAGTTGTCTGCTTTGATCCGGAAATCGTCGGGCGCTATGAACATGGCTGCTCTCCTTTCGAACAAGCCTAAACGTCGAAGCGGCAGACGTCCTTGATGCAACTCAAGTCGAGGCTTTCGCAAATGCCTGGGACGGACGCGAAGAAATCGCCGGCCAGGAAAGCTGCGCGATTAGCCTGGCCGAGCTGCGCAAGATCCGATGCGACTGGATCAGTCGAGAAGTGTGAGCGCTGCCGGTGACGACATCGTCGGGATCTCCTGCCTGTTATCTTGCGTCACGGATATCGACCAACTGACGTATTCCGGCGAGCCAACTCCGCTGCCGCTCGATTCCGGCCCTCAATTCGCTTGCGGTTCCGGCAAGCACGTTGTGCCCGCCGGCTTCGAGCTTGCGACGAACCTCGCTGTCTGCACAGATGGCGGCAACGTCGGCCGCAATCCGCGCCTTTACGATCTCCGGCATGTTGCGGCCGCCATAGATTCCGGCGAGACCATCGATCTCGAGTTCGGGGTAGCCAAGCTCGCGCACGGTTTTCACCTCAGGCAATAGCGCAGCTCTGCTTGGATTGATCACCGCCAAGAAGTGCGCCTTGCCGGTTTGCACGGGAGATTGGGATGCCGTCAGCGAGGTGACAAGCACCTGGATTCTTCCCTCTCCCAGATCGGCTTGCGGCTGAGCTCCGTCGCGATAGCTCACATAGTTCATCGAGAGCGAGTGACGCTTGAGAAAGCCCGCAAACACGTATCTCGGCAGCGTGGGAGCCGAAGCCCAGGCATAGTTGCCGGGCTGCGCCTTGAGGACGTCGATTAATTCCGGGATGGTACCGACGCCAATGCCGTTGCTAACCGTGAGAGTGAGAACGATCGATGTAGTGGAGGCGATCGGCAGCAGATCGCGATCCACATCATAAGGAAGCTTGTCGATCAGCAGCGGCGCGACCGTCACCGAACCGATTACAGTATAGAGCAGGGTGTGATCGTCCTGCGCTGAAACGAACGCGCCGACGCCGATTGTCCCTTCGGCACCCGTTCGATCTTCGACGATCACCGGTTTGCCCCACCGTTTGGACAACGCATCCGCGAAAATACGTGCTGCCGCGTCGTTGGCGCTGCCTGGAGGAAACGTCACCACGATCTTCACAGCCCGCTCGGGCCATTCGGCCATGGCTGCCTTTGGCAGCACAGGCGTCAGGCTGCAAAGCAGCAACATCAACAAAGTCCAGCGCTGACGACGCATGACATTCTCCTCAAGACACAGGATATGAGCCGGACCGCTTTGGTTACAAAACGAGGCAGCCGTCGACTGACGACTTCGAAACGCCTAGCCCGTCGGGAGCCCGGCGACATGTCGTTAAAGCTGGCTTCCTCATCACGCTTCCTCGACAATGCAAATTCTGGGATGCAGCGTAGGCACCAGGGCCGGTCGCGTCGAGAAGCTTTGACGAACTTCAGTCGTGAGTTAATATCACGAATACGGGTACCGCCAAGCTTGTGAGGTTTCGTCTTGAATCGCGGCCGTCGCCTCGAAATGCTGATCTGCGCCGCCGACAGCGGCAGCTTTGCTGCGGCGGCACGGATCATGGAGCTGACACCGTCGGCGGTCAGTCGCGGTATCGCCGAGCTGGAGCGCGAGCTTAAGGTCCCCTTGTTCAACCGGACGACGCGTCAGCTCAAGCTCACCCAGGAAGGGATCGACGTCTATCGCAGGGCCGTGGACATTGTTGCCCGCATTACCGAGCTAACAGAAGGCTACACGAAGAGGCATGGGCGGATCAGCGGAATTGTGCGGGTAGGCGTGCAGGCGCCTCTCGCTCGCTATGTCCTGATGCCGAGGCTGGCCAATCTGAACGATCGATACCCCGAGTTGCTCGTCGAGACGCGGCTGACCCAGGATCCCCGCGACATGCAGTCTGAAAACCTCGACGTTCTGCTGCATGTCGGCGAACCTCCGCCGTCCCGGCTGGTGGCGCAGCGGCTCGGTCAGGGTAAGCCGGCCGCGTATGCCTCGCCGGACTATGTCCGTCGTTTTGGCGCACCGGAGCAGCCTGCCGACTTCGTCAATCATCGCTGTCTGCTGTTTCGTCCAGCTTGGTCGATTGGTTCCGTCGACCATTGGAAATTCGAACGCAATGGGATGCTCGAAACGATCCAAATCCGACCTTCGTTCGTCACACCGGATCGCGAAGGCCTGATCGTGGCGGCCTGTGCAGGCGTCGGCGTCATCTACATGGCCTGCTTCGATCCGACTTTCCTGACGTCGGGTCGGCTCACGCGACTGCTGCCGGAATGGTCATGCCCGCCAAGCTTCGGCATTCATCTTTTATACCGGCGTGGCAGCGCCGGCATTCCGCGCGTGGCGGCATTCTTGCGCGTCATGCGCGAGGCGTTTGCCGAGTTCGATTCTCATGAGCTCACGGTGCTTCATGCCAACACGGGGCAAAACCCCGTGCATCGCCGCGGTTGGTAAGGACCTGAACTCTGGGGCTGAACCCGATCGGCATCGATCGACGGCCAGTTCTAGCTAACTCCTGCTGTCCGAAGCCGTTGCTCAGAGAGAAGCATCATACCAGAAGGCCACTCGCGGGGAGATCTCCTATGTTGCCGGCGGGCGCAGTGGACTTTCCGCCTTCTTCCGGTCAGTCGGGTCGTGCAGCGGGCCGGCCGACCGGCTTCGCCTCGGACGGGATTGCCAACCCTGCCCAAAGGCGATCCAGTCTGCACCAGGAAGCTGAACAGGCCATAGAACATTCCCGGCATTTATTCACCGCTCCGACGCAGACCTGTACAGCGGAATGACCGCAAGGGTCCACAAGCGAGAATGCCAACGAGCAGCTCCTTGCTCGAGCCTCACAGCGCAAGGAACGGGTGGAGTTATCTCGCTTCAGGCGCTTGGCAGGCGCCGAGTAAGGAGCTGCCGGCGAGCCTTCTTCAGATCGGTCGCCAGTTTTATTTTCTCTCTCAAAACGAGGATTTCGGAATATTCCTTTTGGATCTCTGGGCGGGTGCGGAGTGCTTCAAGCTGCTGGGCGGTCAGTTTCAATATCGCGGCAATATGCGTACTCTGGATGTGGTGCATGGCAATCAAATCCGCTGTTGGAAAAACGGAACGATACAGCGAACTGCGGTGCGGCGTCGCTGGAAATAAACAGCCAGCCTTACTGTCGTTTTTTGCAGCGCGTCACTGCCCTCGTCAGGTAGGGGGCTGCCGTCTGCTGAAAATGAACTTCTTGACTGCATCAATCGTGCGAGCAAGTTGTCGCGGCCGGCGCCTAAGCGGCGGAGTGACTAGCACAACGAAGAGCACGTTCAGCAGCAGCCAGCAGCCGACCGCGATGAAAATGTACTTCATAACTCCTCAAGGGTGCCCTCGGAAGAGCACTGCAAGAAGAGCGGCAGCAACGACCGCCAGCCAGATCATCGAAACAACGAAGCTGGCGAAATGCCAATCTACGTCGCGGCGCCTGGGCTGCATTGTGTCTCCTTCCGGAGGCCGTGTGTCGTCGTCTCAGCGGCCTCTATCGTCCTTGCCGTTGGGGCTGCCGTCTCCGCCGCCGTTGCCCCAGCCGTTGTTACCGTGATGGTGATGGTCGTGGTGGACCGCGCCTGCGCCCGACTTCGCGATTGCATCCGATGTGAGGGATGTCGACAGGAGTAGGGTGATGGCTGGAGGCGTCACCGCCGCGAACCTTCCGCAGGTTTTTAAGAACTCGCGACGGTCGTCCTGATCCGGCATGCGTTTTCTCCGTCCAGAGGTAAGCCCAAAAATTAAATCACAATAACTAAATTAAATCAATTTAATTTGGTTCCAGAAGAAAGCGGCCCGCCGACTCGTCCACGCCTTCAGGGGCAGCTCGACGCGCGAGAGTCCGCTGTGGTCACAAGCCGCGGATCACGCCCAAGGTGGGAGCTTCCGCTTTGCCTTGGTAAGCCCGACGTTTACGAGGTCACGTCCTAGGCGAGAGCGGCTTCGACCGTTCGGCTCGGCGTCAGGCCAAGAGCAAGTCAGGAACTGGTCCAAGCGTTGCGGATTAGCTCTGTCGCCCGGACTGAGTGCCCCTATCGAGACGGTTATGGCGAGCGAGCGCAATACATTCCTCGGCGTCGCGGCGTGCGACCTTGCTCTGCCTGTTCCGCTGACTCTTGGCGAAGCCGACATTGTCATCTTCGGAGCTGCGGATGCCACGCCGCATTTGAAGGGCAGGACGAGCCATGCCGCGAACGGCCCAGCGGCCATTCGCAATGCGTTGCGCGTTTACCAGACCGACCTTGCCAGGTGGGATTTCGACCAGGACGGAATCCTGCTCGACCCGGAGCAAATCCGGGTCGTTGATGGCGGCGATCTTGCCACGTCACCCGATGCCCCCGAGCAAAACCGGAATGCAATCAGGACGGCCACCAAAAAGATCCTGAGGTCCGGCGCGGTACCCATGCTGCTGGGCGGAGATGATTCAGTGCCCATACCGTTCTTCGGGGCGTTCGAAGACATGGGCAAGCTGACCATCCTGCAGATCGACGCGCATCTGGATTGGAAGGACCGGCGCGACGGCTCAGCACATACTTTTTCCAGTACGATGCGGCGCGCCAGCGAGTTGCCTTGGGTCGAACGCATTGTGCAGGTTGGTTTACGGGGTATCGGCGGCTCGGGCTCGCAGGAGCTCAGTTGCGCGCGGAATTGGGGCTCCAGGATTTTTACAGCACGAGAGGTCAAAAGCCGGGGCGTTCATGTCGTCCTGAGTGCCATCGAGGAAAACGCGAATTGCCTGATCACGATCGACTGCGACGGCCTGGATCCGTCCGTCATTCCGGGTGTGCTTCTGCCGCAGCCTGGCGGCCTGTCCTATTTCGACGTCATAGACCTGATCGCGGGCGTCGCCTCGAAGGCCAGAATTGTCGGTCTCGATCTGGTCGAATTGGTGCCGGAGCGTGATCTGCAGAATATTGGGGCGATCTGCGCAGCGCGGATCATCTGCAACGCCATTGGATGTGTCGCCAAGCAGAAGCGCTAGCCGACCGGCATGTTTCCGAGCGCCTTCCGGATCATCTCGGCGAGCTGGTTGCGGCGGTAGGGTTTTGTCAGGAGCATGACGCCGTCGTCGAGCTTGCCATGGTGGACGATGGCGTTGTCGGTGTAGCCGGAGGTGTAGAGCACCTTCACGCCGGGGCGGATCGTCGCCACCTTGTCCGCGAGCGCGCGCCCGCTCATGCCGCCGGGGATGACGACGTCGGTGAACAGCAGGTCGAACGGCTGGCCGGCCTGGATCAATTCCAGCGCGGCCTTGCTGTCGGGCGCGGCGACGGTCCGGTAGCCGAGGCTCTGGAGCTGCACGGTGACGAAGTTGCGCACCAGCGGATCATCCTCGACCACGAAAATGGTCTCGGCGCCGCCTTCCGCCTGCGGAGTCGTGGTGGGGGCAACCTCGGCCATGCCTTCGCCCGGCGGCAGATAGAGCTTGATCGTGGTGCCGTGGCCTTCCTCGCTGTAGATCTTGATGTGGCCGCCGGACTGCTTGACGAAGCCGTAGACCATGGAGAGGCCGAGGCCGCTTCCCTTGCCGACCTCCTTGGTGGTGAAG
Source organism: Bradyrhizobium sp. MI1.10 (assembly GCF_055811035.1). Taxonomy (NCBI): domain Bacteria; kingdom Pseudomonadati; phylum Pseudomonadota; class Alphaproteobacteria; order Hyphomicrobiales; family Nitrobacteraceae; genus Bradyrhizobium; species Bradyrhizobium sp. MI1.10. Next base: position 148,053 of record NZ_JBVVPN010000006.1, on the reverse strand, counting down.
AACGGCTCGAACGCCTGCTGCTGCACCTCGGCCGGCATGCCGGTGCCGGTGTCGCTGACGGCGAGCATCACGTAAGGGCCGGGCCGCACGTCGGGATTGTTTTGCGCATAGGCCTGGTCGAGCACGACGCGGTGGGCCTCGAGTAGCAGCTTGCCGCCGTTCGGCATGGCGTCGCGGGCGTTGATTGCCATGTTGAGCAGAGCATTGGTGAGGCGGGACGGATCGATGTGCGCGGTCATCTGCCCCTGTTCGAGCACGGTCTCGATCTCGATCTGCTCGCCGAGAGTGGGGCGCAGCAGTTTCGCGATATCCGCGACCGCGCCGTTGATCTCGACGTTGCGCGGCTGCAGCGGCTGCCTGCGCGCAAAGGCGAGCAGATGCTGGATCAGCTCGGCGCAGCGTTCGGCGGCCTCGTCGATCAGGCGCGCCACGCGCTGGAGCTCGGGCTGCTGCTTCAGGCTTGCCACCAGCGTCTCGGTATTGCCGGAGATCACGGTCAGCATGTTGTTGAAGTCGTGCGCGACGCCGCCGGTGAGCTTGCCGATCGCATCCAGCTTCTGTGACTGGTACAATTGCCGCTCGGTCTCGCGCGACGTGGTCGCGTCGTGATAAACCAGCACCGCGCCGGAGACGTTGCCTTGCCCGTCCAGCATCGGCCGGCCGCTGATCATGAGATGGCGGGAAGGATTGCCGCTGTGCGGGCGGACGATCATCTCCATATTCTCGAACGGCTCGCCGCGCAGCACGCGTGCCGACGGCAGCTCGTCGGGCTTGAGCGGGGTGACGCCGTCGCCGTGAAACACGCTGGACAGCGCGCGCAGATTGCGCAGGTTCATGCCGGTCCGGTGCAGCAGCATGCGCTCCGCGGCGGGATTGGACAGAAGGACATTGCCTTCGGCATCGATGACCAGCACCGCCTCCGCCATGCTGTGAAACGTGCTCTGGAGTACGTTGACCGACAAGCGCAGCTCGTCATGCGCGGTGACCAGATGCTCGGTGCGCTCGGCCACTGCGGCCTCGAGCTGCTGCTTGGCGGCCGTAGTCTCCAATAGCGTGCTCTTGAGTGCGCCCTCGGTGCGCCGGCTCTCACGCATCATCATCACGACCAGCAGCAGGATCACCAGCGCGCCGGCGACGTCGATGCCGAGCAGCACGATGCCGGTGCGGCGCGAATCCTGGGAGCGCGCCGCGAGCAGTCGTTCTTCCTCTGCGCTCAAATGATCGAAATTGCCCATCACCGTGTCCATGAGGCCACGGCCCTCGCCCTTGCCCTGGACCGCGGCAATCCCGGCCTGATCGTTTCCGGCGCGCAGGCGCATCACTTCGGCGGCGATCTCAATCCGGCGCAGCGCCAGCGGCTCGGTGCCCTCGAGCAGCGCGACATGTTCGGGAGTGTCGCGCACGCTGCGCTTGAGATCGGCGAGTGCCGGTGCGATCCGGGCGTGCACCGCCTGGAATTCTTCGCTGAAGCTCGAGTTGCGATAGATCTCGTAGCCGCGTGCGGCGCTCTCGGCACTGCGCATCAGCACGCGCAGGTCGGAGATCTTCTTCAGCACCTCGACTGTATGATTGACCCAGGCCGCATCGGACCGTGACTTGACGTCGAGGCCGATCGAGGCTGCGGTGATGATCAGGAGGATGGCAAGTCCAGCACCGAGAATGACGCGCTGCGTTGGGATCAAGGGGCCTCTTTCTTGTCCTTCGGCTGTGAGCCATCGCCCGGCTCGGCGATGCATTCCCGGATCGTGGTCAGCAGCGCGTCCGGCGTGAACGGCTTGCGCAGGCAGCGGGTCGCGCCGAGCTCCAGCGCCATCCGGAGGAAGTCGGGAGAGGGCGAGGCGGACGACGCGAAGGCGTAGCCGGACATCGCGATCAGCGGAACCGCCGGCGCGCGCTCGTGAAAGATGCGAATGGACTCGAAGCCGCGCATGTGCGGCATGAAGATGTCGACCAGCATCACGTCGAAATTCTGAGTTTCGAGCGCAGCCAAACCCGTTTCTCCGCCGTCAGTCAACGTGACGTCGAAGCCCTGACGTTGGAGGAGGACCTCGATGGTCGCGCCGACCATCGGATCGTCATCAACCACGAGAATGCGCGGCATGACACTTCCCAGTCATCGAAGTCCCCACAGCCAAGTTGATACAGGTGAATCGCGCGTCGGGTCAATTTGGGATTGGATAAGGGTGGATATGCACGGTGCGGTGAATAGAGGTCCACTCGCATCGATTGTGCGCGGCATCGCCGATGACGAATACGAGGCGAGCGACACAGGTGACGTGCCTGAATGAAAAAAGCGCCGCATCGCTGCGACGCCTTCTTCTTCAAGTGCTGCAGGTCGTGTTACGGGCAGGGATGACGCTGGCCGTCATAGCCGAGATAGGTGCCCGACGCCGGATCGTAGGACTTGTAGCGCTGCGCGCAGTAGCCCGCGGAATCGCCACCGCTATCGGGCACGACTGCCACTGACGGTTCGTCATAGTAGCTGTCGCCATAGTAGTAGGGATCGTCATAATACCCGCCGCCGTAATAGGCGTAGGAGCCGAGTCCGCCGATCGCAGCACCCGTTGCGAAGCCGGGCCAGAAGCCGCCGCCGTGACGGTGATGCCAGTGACGACCACTCCAATTGCCGCTACCGCCCTGCCAGTTGCCCGCAGTCGCGACGCTGCGTGTCCCGCTGTAGGACGGCGAGAAGGCCTGTCGGCTAGCCATGCCGCCTACGAAGCTGCCACCGCCGGGACGTACCGCTGCGCCGGCGGCGAAATTGCCACCGCCGCCGCCGATCCGCGCGCCGCCGAAATTGCCGCCGCCCATGCGGGCGCCGCCACCACCAAAGTGAGCCCCGCCACCACCGAAGTGAGCGCCGCCGCCGCCGAAGTGGGCACCGCCACCTCCGCCGCCGCCGCCAAAGTGTGCTCCGCCTCCAACCGCTGCGGCCCGACTTTGGGCAAAGCTCGGCGTCGCCAACGGGAGAACCAGCGCCACTGCCGCAGCCGCGCTCAAGACTTTCAGACTTTTCATGATCAAAACTCCTTTTCCCGGAAGCAAACCCCATGAAAGGGCCGGAGTTCCTGGGATCACGGGGGTTTGCGTGCGACGAAAAGTTTTCATGGCGACGCTGTATCCGGCATGAACGGATCGCGTCCGATTTGCGGCAGCGTTCCGTGCCGGTAGACCGCATCTACAGCGGGGCACCGCCGCCCGCGCCGAACTGGACATTTCGCCGTCCGGATGGCATCAGGACCCGACGAAGCAGGGCCCTTGCCGCATGAAACAGTTCTTCCTCAAGTTTTTCACCTGGTGGAATGGCCAGACGTTTGGCACCCAACTCTGGACCAAGCGCTACGGCGAGCTGGTCGGCCAGGACGAGCAGGGCAACCTCTATTATCGCACCCGTGGCGGGGTGATCGACCCGACGCTCGGCTTCGAGCGGCGCTGGGTGGTCTATAACGGCTATGCCGAGGCCAGCCGTATCCCGCCGTCCTGGCACGGCTGGATGCATCACACCGTCGACGTGCCGCCGACACAGGACAATTACCAGCCGCGCGAGTGGGAAAAGCCGCACCAGCCCAACCTCACCGGCACGGCGAACGCCTATCGTCCCTCGGGCTCGACGCTCGCCAGCGGCAAGCGGCCGAAGGCGACCGGCGACTATCAGCCCTGGACGCCCAGCTAGGCGTCTGATCCCGGTCTCAATTCTTGTCGTGGAAGTGGATGCGCCCGCATCCGCCTCGCTTTGCTGTGGACAACGGGAACAGCGGGGATGAGTCCCGCGCGCTGATTGCAGCCACGCGAGCGATGCGGCTCAATGATCGCATCTTACGGAGATGGGAGACCATCGCGTTCGGTTCGGGCAACAGTTCGCGACTGTCCCGAAATGCAGCGGCCGCCGACCAGGACTCGATCGGGAGATAGGCCCCCGGTCTGGAAGCTCCGAAATCGCCCGATGAAATGTGCAGCCGCCGTAAGACAGGAAAGGCCGCTCGGGAAACCGGGCGGCCTTTTTCTGTTGGGGCTTGTGGATGTCTCGTGCCCCGGACGCAGCGCAGCGCTTCTCCAGCGATGCGCTGCAGAGCCGGGGCCCATGCATCAGCACCCGCGTGGCTTCCTGGGTCCCGGCTCTGCGGAGCGTCACTGCGTGCCGCGCCGCGTCCGGGACACGCGAGCAACTACATCACCCGTTCCGCCGCCCGTTGGACGGCTTCGAGACGGCGGACCTGGTTCGGCGCGATCCGTTGCTTGACCTGCTCCAGCACGTCGGCTGACGCAGTATCCGGCGAACCGGAATTGAACGGAGGCGCCGGATTGTATTCGATCCCGAGTTGGATCGCTTCCGCCGTCGTGCGGTCGACCAGGATCGACACCAGCGTCAGCGCGAAATCGATTCCGGCGGTGACACCGCCGCCCGTAACGCGATTGCGGTCGATGCAGACGCGCGTCTTGGTCGGCGTCGCGCCGAACTGGCCCAGCATCTCCATCGCGCTCCAATGCGTGGCGGCGCGGTAGCCCTTCAGGAGGCCGGCAGCGCCGAGCGCCAGCGATCCCGTGCAGACTGAGGTGACATACTTGGCGCCTTCGGCCTGCCTGCGCAGGAAATTGAGCACCTCCTCGTCATTGAGCAGATCGTCGGTGCCGCGGCCGCCGGGCACGCAGATCACATCGAGCTGCGGGCAACCGGCGAACGTCATGGTCGGTGTCAGCGTCAGCACGGTATCGCTCGGCACCGGCTCGATCCGTTTCCAGATCAGATGCAGCTTCGCGCCCGGCAGAGACGAGAACACCTGCAACGGGCCGGTGAAGTCGAGCTGGGTGACGCGCGGAAACACCAAGAGACCGATCTGGAGCGGGGACGACATGCGAGCCTCCAATTATGAGCTTGACGGAAGCAGCCTCTCATGATGCCCTTCCATCCAAAATGGCGTATTTCCCTCGCTTTCGGACATGACCATGATCGGCATCCTGATCTTCCCGGACTTCCAGTTGCTCGATGCGGCCGGCCCGATCTCGGTGTTCGAGATCGCGGCGCGCTGCACGGGCAAGACGACGACCGGAATCCGGGTGCTGGCGGTGAACGCGGGGCCCGTGCGCAGCTCGTCCGGCGTGGAGATGATGGCGCGCGATTTCAAGTCGGCGAATGCGATCACGACGCTGGTCGTGGCGGGAGGCGCGGGGGTGACGGATGCCGCGCGCTGCGAGGTCACGCGTGCCTTCGTGCAGCGGCTGGCGCGGCGCGGCGTGCGGGTCGCCAGCGTCTGCTCGGGCGCCTATGTGCTGGCCGAAGCGGGTCTGCTCGACGGCCGTCGCGCCACCACGCATTGGGGACGCACGCGGGATTTCGTCGCGCGCTATCCCAAGGTGAAGTTCGAGCCGGACCAGATTTTCACGCGCGATGGCAATGTGTGGACGTCGGCAGGCATCACCGCCGGCATCGACCTCGCACTCGCGATGGTGACCGAGGACGATGGCGAAGAGATCGCGCAACAGGTCGCGCGGCAGCTCGTGCTCTACCACCGCCGCAGCGGCGGCCAGTCGCAGTTCTCGTCACTTCTGGAACTGAAGACGCCGAACGGCCGCTTCGGTGCGCTGCTGTCCTGGGCGCGCGAGAACCTCGACGCCCGCTTGACGGTGGAAGATCTCGCCGACCGCTCCGGCATGAGCGCGCGGCATTTTGCCCGCGCCTTTGCCGCCGAGACCGGCACGACGCCCTCGAAGGCCATCGAGCGCTTGCGCATCGAGGTCGCGCGCGAGCGCGTGCAGTCCTCGCGCGAGGCGATCGAGCTCGTCGCGGAGGCGACCGGCTTCCGCGATCCCGAGCGCATGCGTCGTGCCTTTATCCGCGCCTTCGGTCAGCCGCCGCAAGCGCTGCGGCGCGCGGCAAGGGCCGGGTAGGGAGAATTGATCGAGTTGGAGAGCCCGCTCTAGCGGGTGAGCAGACTTGCATATTGCGCGGCATTCCGCCTTTTGGCCCGGAACGGACCTCGTCAAGCGAATGCACCCGTTGTAGACGATGTCTACAACACGTACCGTCGCCGATACCGATGCAAGGAACTCCAATGACTGATCGAGAAAAGATTCTGATTGCCCTTCGCGAAAAGCCCCTGAAGACTTTCGAAGTCATGAAGCGCGTGAACATCAAGAACCAGGACGACTGTCAATCGCTCCTGTTGAAGATGCGTGACGAAGGCGCCGTGAAGTTCGACATTCACAAGGGACATTGGCGTCCTGCGTGACGACATTCGCCTGGTCACCAGCGGTTCGCGACGGCAGAGCGGGCATGACTTGCGTGTTGGCAAGACTTGCGTGTTGATTCAGCCCGATGCGGCCTTGCCGCCGGTTGCCGCGGCGCCCGAGGCCTGTGCGCGCGCCGTCAAGCGCCGCGCGATCGGCATCAGCATGTAGGGCGCCAGGTGAATGGGAAACTGCGTCATCGCGAAATAGAGCCAGGTGGTGGGCGGCAGCGCGCCGGCGGTCGCGGCGAGCATCAGGCCCAGATTGCGCTGTGACACCATCAGCCCGAGCGCCAGCGCGCGCTCGTAGCCGATGCGGCGGAACAGCAGCGTGGTGACGGCGAGCAGCGTGAAATAAATCGCGAAGGCGAGCGCGGCGAAGCCGATGGTGGAGACCGGCCGGGCGACGAGATCGCTCGCGACGTCGCCCATGATCGCGGTCGCGAAGACCAGCAGGATGACGATGTTGAAGCCGTCGATCGGCTGCCTGTGACGCTGGATCGCGGCCGCGCCGAAGACCTGCCGGATCACGGTCGCCGCGAGCAGCGATGCTGCGAGGATGCCGAGCAGCTTCAAGCCCAGCGCAGGCGGCGAGATGCTGAGCATGCCGTCGAGGAACAGGCTTGCGAACAGCGATGCCGTGAACGGCACCAGCGCGGTCGCGCTCACCAGCGTGACCAGCACCAGCGTGGCGTCGAGGCCCATCAGCGCGGCCAGCGCCGGCGCGGCCATCATCGGCGAGGCCATGCTCTGCAGCATCAATGCCAGGGCAAGGTCGGGCGCGCGCGCCGTGAGCCCGGTGACATGGACGATCAATCCGACGATCACAGGCACGCCGATCATGGTCCAGGCGCTCGCGGTCGCGACCAGCGCCGGCCGACGCAGATGACTGTAGAGTGCGGCGAGATCGACCCGCATGAAGGAGATGCAGAGCAGAACGAAGATCGCCTCGGTGACGAAGGGGCGCAGCAACGCCCCGAGCGGCGGCACCGCGAGCGCAATGAACACGACGGCCGCCACCGCGCGGGTGCCCTGGCCGCCAAGCCATGTCAGCCCGCGCAGGGGGAGGGCGAATATGCTTTGAAGAACGGGCGGCATGGGAGCGGCGTCTCAGCCCAATCCTTTCAGCCACGTGCCGATCTCGCTCACGGCGACATTGGCCTCTCGCAGCAATTTTCCCATGGTGAAGAAGCCGTGGAACTGGCCGGGATAATACTTGGTAGCCACGGGCACGCCCGCTTGCCTCAGCCGCTCGGCATATTCGTTGCCTTCGTCGCGCAGGGGATCGGCACCGGCGGTGAGCACATAGGCCGGCGGCAGGCCGGCCAGGTTCGTCGCCCGTGCCGGCGAGGCGCGCCAGTCGTGGATATCGGCGGCGCCGTTGAGATAATGGTCGCGGAACCAGCGGATCACCGAATGCGTCAGCAGCACGCTGGTCTCGGGCTCGCTGTGGGAGCCGTGCGTCATCGCGAAATCGGTCGCCGGGTAGATCAGCAACTGGCCCGCGATGGCGGGACCGTTGCCATCGCGCGCGGCGAGCGCGACGACTGCGGCGAGATTGCCGCCGGCGCTGTCGCCACCGATCGAAAGCCGGGAGGCGTCGATGCCGAGTTCGCGCGCGTTGGCGGCGACCCATTTGGTCGCGGCGATCGCGTCATCGATGGCGGCGGGAAATTTGTGCTCGGGCGCGAGGCGGTAGTCCACCGAGATCACGATCAGCGCGCCGGCGTCGGCGAGCTGGCGGCAGACGACGTCATGGGAGTCGAGATCGCCGATCACCCAGCCGCCGCCGTGGAAGAACACCAGCGCTGGGGACAAGCCATCATGCCGGCGCGGCTCTTTCGGAACATAGAGGCGTGCGGGAATGGCGCCGTGCGGTGCCGGGATCGACAGCGGCGTGATGCGTGCGAGGTCCGGTGGCTCGGGATTGGTCGCAAAGCGCGCCTGCGCGTAATAGGCCCGCGCTTCCGGCGCGGTCAGGCTCTCGTAGGCGGGCCGGCCGGCCTCCTGGAAGGCCTTGTAGACGGCGGCGGCATCGGGATCGAGCACAACGGGCATGGGAAGCGACCTTGCGGGTTTCTGATTGTTCGTTGGACGTCGTTTTCGGGGGCGATGCCCGCCTGACCCCTGGGAGGAGTGCTCGACTATCCCATCCGGGGGCCGATCTGGCCAGACCGGGCCGGGAAGGGCAGGGGTGCCGCCCTTCCCCCGCCGTATTCGCCGTGTTAACCGGATGGCCTGCGAGCGGCGGTATCCCCTGTAGAATGTCCAGCAAGCCCGATTCGCTGTTGAAGCCGCGCGAGATGTTTCGAACATTTACTCTGACAGGTCTTGCGGCGCTTCTGGCCGCCACCGCACTGACGGCTGCGACGCCGGCGCAGGCGCAGATCGGCACGATCTTCTCCGATCCGCCGCCGCTGCGGCCGCCCGGTAACATTCCGCGTGGCCAGCCCCAGCCGCAGCCGCAGATTCCCGATGACGACGAAGAGGTGCCGGAGCTGCCGCCGCAGGGCCGTGTGCTGCCATCGCGTCCGATGGCGCCGCCGCCGGGTCGGCAGGGCAATGTGATGCCGGGGCCTGTCGAGACCCAGCCTCTGGCGCCGCCGCCCGGTTCTAGCGCCGCTCCGCCAAACCAGCCGCCGCCCGTCGCGGTCGCTCCGACCAATCCGCAAGGCGCCCCGGGTGCGCCCGGTCAACGCCAGCCCCAGCAGAAGGGCGGGCCGGGCGGCGCCGTCCCGCAGACGCCGGCGAGCCTTCAGCCGGGCGACGAGGTCGTCACCGAGCCGCCGGCCCAGAAGATCGTGAACAAGAAAGCGACCTTCTCCGGCCTCGACAAGATCACCGGGCGCATCATCAATTTCGACGAGGAGATTGGCGAGACGGTGCAGTTCGGTGCGCTGCGCGTCAAAACCGACGCCTGCTACACGCGGCCGGCGACCGAGGCCGCCAACACCGACGCCTTCGTCGAGGTTGACGAGATCACCTTGCAGGGTGAGGTGAAGCGCATCTTTTCGGGCTGGATGTACGCGGCAAGTCCGGGCCTGCACGGCGTCGAGCACCCGATCTACGATATCTGGCTCACCGACTGCAAAGAGCCGCAGCAAACGATTGCGACCGCGGCACCGGATCCCGGCACCAAGCCGGCAGCACCGCCGCCGCCCGCGCAGAAGAAGGCCGCGCCCAAGCAGGTGCAGCAGCGTCCGCCGCAGCAATTGCCGCCGATCCAGCAGCAGCAGCCGGCACCGCCGCCGCCGCCACCTCCGCCGCCCGAGCAGCGGCCGGGTCTGTTCGGTATCCCCGGGTTTGGCCGCTAGGCCAATCGCCCCGGGTTTGGCAGGCAATTGCTGATTATTGCCGCGCGGCGATGATCTCGAGCGCGCGTGCACCCGGGATCGCTTCACCGGCGGAGAGCCTCAGGAAATCGCCGGGCTCGCCCGCGAGCGCCTTGTCGAGCAGCGCGGTGTAGCGCCGCCGCGAAATCTCGGCCGCGCCGAAACTCTTCAGGTGCTCGGTGACGTACTGGGTGTCGAGCAGCTCGAAGCCGCCATGGATGAGCCGCGCGACCAGATGCACCAGCGCGACCTTGGAGGCATCGCGCGCGGTGTGGAACATGCTCTCGCCGAAAAAAGCCCGGCCCAGGCTGACGCCGTAGAGCCCGCCGACGAGGTCTTCGCCCTGCCAGGCCTCGACGCTGTGGCAATGGCCGAGCTCGTACAGCCCGCCATAGAGGTCGCGGATGCGCTTGTTGATCCAGGTGTCCTCCCGCCCGGCCTGCGGCGCGGCGCAGCCGGCGATCGTGGCCTTGAAGGCGGTATTGACGGTCACACGAAATGAATCCGAACGCACGGTGCGCGCGAGCCGCGAGGCCACGCGAAATCCGTCGAGTGGGATGACGCCGCGCAACTCGGGCTCGACCCAGAACAGGGTCGGATCATCGGCGCTTTCGGCCATCGGAAAGATGCCGCAGGCATAGGCGCGCAGCAGCACGGCTGGCGTGATTTCAGATGGGGCAGAGTCGCGCGAAGTCATGGCTCGCGACAATAGCAGGATCGCAATGCGGTTGCGATGGGCGGGAGCGGATCAGTTCGCTGCGGCAGCAGCCGGCTTGTCGGCGGCAGCCGGGACACGGCGGAACCTCAACATGATTCGGGTTCCGGAATGGGTGGGGTCGCGCTCGACCGAAGCGTCGAGCTTGCTGGCCATGGCTGCGACGATGCGCTGGCCCATGCCGGTGGAGCGCGGATCGGCCTTGACGTTGTCGCCGACGCCATCGTCGCTGATCGACAGCAGGAGATCGTCGCCCTGCGAGGTCAGCTCGACATGGATCGGGCCGGCGCCGTCAGGGTAGGCGTATTTCACCGCGTTCATCACCAGCTCGTTGACGATGATGCCGACGGCGACCGCACGGTCCGGATCGATCTCGATCGGTTCGGCCTTCAGCGTCAGGCGCGACATCCGGTTGCCCTCGGCCGACCGCCTGAGATCCTCGAGCAGCGAGTCCAGATACTGGTTCAGGACCACGCTCTTCAGGTCCTGCGAGGTGTAGAGGCGGCGGTGCACCTGCGCGACCGCGGCGACGCGGCCCATCGCATTGGTCAACGCAGCCTTGACCTCGTCCTGCGCGGCGGAGCTGGCCTGCAGGTGCAGCAGGGAGGCGATGATCTGCAGCGAGTTGCCGACGCGGTGGTTGACCTCGCGCAGCAGCAGTTCGCGTTCGGCTGCAAGAGCAGCGTAGCGGTCGCGCGAGGCATGGATCTCGGCTTCGGCTTCCTCGCGCGCCTTCTGCAATTCGGCCTGGCGCAGCGCGCCCTCGGCCGCGACGTGAAGCAGGGGGATGAAGTCGCCCTTGACGTCCTTGACGAGATAATCGGCCGCGCCCGCCTTCAGCGCCGTCACCGCAATGCTGGAATCCTGCGACGCCGTGACGAACACCACCGGCGGCGCGCCTGGGATCGCCATGATCTGCTCCAGCGTCTCCAGTCCGTCGAGGCCTGGCATGTACTGATCGAGCGCCACGACGTCGATGCCGCCGTCAATGCTGTCCTGCGCACCCGCGCGGCGGATGAGCTCGAGGCCTTCCTCGCCGCTCGCGGCGTGAACGACCTTGTAGCCGCGCCGTGTCAGGCCGCGATCGACCAGGCGCGCAAGCGCCCCGTCGTCGTCGATGTAGAGCAATGTGGGCATGCGCTGGTTCATGAGGCGGCGGGCGGGACCTGGATGACCGAGAAGAACAAGCCGAGCTGCCGGATGGCATTGGCGAAATTCTCGTAGTTCACGGGCTTGGTGATGTAGACGTTGCAGCCGAGCTCGTAGCAGCGTTTGATTTCCTGGGAATCGTCGGTGGTGGTCAGCACCACCACGGGCGAGGCCTTCAGATATTTGTTCTCCTTGATCTGCTTCAGAATGTCGATCCCGGTCATGTCAGGGAGGTTGAGATCGAGCAGGATCAGGAGCGCATTGCCCTTCTGCACGAGCCCGCTGCCATCGGGGCCGAACAGATGTTTCATCGCGTCCGTGCCGTTGGCAAAGGAGATGATCTCGTTGTTGACGCCGGACCTACGGATGTTCCGCTCGATCAGCCGCGCGTGTCCTTCGTCGTCCTCGATCATGATGATGCTGACGGGTTGGGTCATTGATCCGCGTTCCGGTTGCTGGCGTTCCAGGTGATGGGCAGCGTGATGGTGAAGGTACTGCCCGTATTCAGTTCCGATGATACCGACATGGTGCCGCCGAGGCGACGCACAAGTGCACGCACATGCGCAAGACCGATGCCCTGACCGGGCTTGTCCTGGGTTCCGGCGCGGCGAAACAGGTCGAAGATCCGCTGGTGGTCCTTGGGGTCGATGCCGCGGCCGTTATCGCTGATCTCGAAGATAGCGTAGCCGAGCTTGGTGCGCCCGCGAATTCTGATCTCGCCGGCGACGCCGGGCTTGAGATATTTGATGGCGTTGTCGATCAGATTGGAGAAGATCTGCTCCAGCGCCAGGCGGTCGCTGACGAGATCCGGCAGCGGCGCGACATGGATGTCCGCCTGCGCCTCGGCGGCCTGATGCGCCAGCGTCGACACGATGGCTTCGATCAGCTCGCGCGTGTCGATCTTCTGCGGCTGGAACTCGCGCCGGCCCTCGCGGGTGAGATTGAGGATCGCCGAGATCAGGCGGTCCATCTTGGCGATCGACGACTTGATGAAGCCCAGCGCTTCGGAAAAATCCTCTGACAGCTGCTTGTCCGGACCTTCGAGTGCGATCTCGCCGTCCGGCAACGGCGGCCCGTCGGCCGGGACATGGGTGAGGCTGCCGATACGGCGGAAAATGTCGCCGCCGAGCTCTTCGAGCTCGCTGGTGAAGCCCATGATGTTGACGAGTGGCGAGCGCAGATCGTGGCTGACGATATAGGCAAAGCGCTGGATCTCGTTGTTGGCTTCGCGCAGATCGCCCGTGCGTTCGTCGACCACGGCCTCCAGATTGACATTGGCATCGCGCAGGCGTCCCTCGGCATCGTCGCGGGCAAGGGCCGAGCGCCGTACCAGCCAGATCGAGATCAGGGCCAGCAGCACGACGAGGCCGGAGCCGATGCCGGTCATCGACGCGGCCAGGGTCTGGCTGTGGTCCGAATTGACCGTTCGGAGCCGGAACAGCCGTTCTTCTTCCTGGATCATCCCGGTCGCGACATTGGCGATCGCGGCCGTTGTGTCCGTGGAGGCGATCTCGCGGACCAGCGCTGCGGCCTTCTCCGGCTCGCCCCTCCGGATGAAATCCATCTCCTGCACGAACTGGCCGAGCCTGGTCTCGATCGCCGCGCTCAGCTTCTCGATGTTTTGGCGTTGCTCCGGATTGTCGCCGATCAGGCGCGTGAGCCTGTCGAGAGCCGGGATGATCGCTGCCACGGCCTTGGCATGGTCGACCTTGAAATCCTCGCCTTGTGTCAGAAGGTAGCCCCGGGCGGTGCTCTCGGCGCGGCGGATTTCCAGCAGGAGCGCGTTGATCTGGTTCTCCGCCTCGATGGTGTGAATCACCCATTTGCTGTCGTCTCTCGCCTTGTTGACGAGGTAGACGGAGCCGGCGCTGATCACGGTCAGCACCAGCAGTCCCGCTGCGAACAGCAGGATCTGCCAGAATGTACGCCGTCGCTGCGCGTCAGCGATCACGACGGTCTCGCTCGATCAGGATTGCGGACTTCAAAACGCCCCCTCGGAACTGTCCCCATCGTGCCAAACGCGATTGGGGCCAAAGGGTTCCATAGGCAGGGACGGCTACTTCGGGGCGGGTTCCGCCTTGCCGGCAAGATATTGTTCCAGCCAGTGGATGTGATAGTCGCCGTTAATGATGTCGTCTTCGCGCACCAGAGCGCGGAACAGCGGCAGGGTGGTCTCAATGCCCTCGACCACCATCTCGTCCAGCGCCCGGCGCAGCCGCATCAGGCACTCGCCGCGGGTCTTGCCGTGCACGATCAGCTTGCCGACGAGCGAGTCGTAATAAGGCGGGATCGTGTAGCCCTGATAGACCGCGGAATCGATCCGCACACCGAGCCCGCCGGGCGGGTGATATTGCGTGATACGGCCGGGCGAAGGACGAAAGGTCTCCGGATTCTCGGCGTTGATGCGGCACTCGATCGCGTGGCCGATGACCTGGACCTCTTCCTGCTTCGCCGGCAGGTCGCCGCCGGCGGCGATGCGGATTTGCTCCAGCACGAGGTCGATGTCGGTGATGCTCTCGGTGACGGGATGCTCGACCTGGATGCGCGTGTTCATCTCGATGAAGTAGAACTCGCCGTCCTCGAACAGGAATTCAATCGTGCCGACGCCGAGATATTTCATCTCGCGCATCGCCTTGGCGCAGGTCTCGCCGATCTTGGCGCGTGCAGCCGCGGTCAGCACGGGCGAGGGGCCTTCCTCCCAGACCTTCTGGTGGCGTCGCTGCAGCGAGCAGTCGCGCTCGCCAAGGTGGATCGCGCCGCCGCGGCCGTCGCCGAGGATCTGAATCTCGATGTGACGCGGCTTCTGCAGATATTTCTCGAGGTAGACAGAGGCATCGCCGAAGGCGGATTTGGCCTCGTTGGCCGCCGTCGACAGCGCGACCTGAAGATCGGCCTCGCTCTCGGCCACCTTCATGCCGCGACCGCCGCCGCCTGCCGCGGCCTTGACCAGCACGGGGAAGCCGATCTTCCTGGCGATCGCCATCGCGTCGTCGTTGGGGCCGACCCCTCCGTCGGAGCCGGGCACCACGGGAATGCCGAGCTTCTTGGCCGTCCTCTTGGCCTCGATCTTGTCGCCCATCAGGCGGATGTGCTCGGCCTTCGGGCCGATGAAATGCAGATTATGCTCGGCGAGGATTTCGGCGAAGCGCGCGTTCTCCGACAGGAAGCCGTAGCCGGGATGCACGGCATCGGCACCGGTGATCTCGCAGGCCGCGAGCAGCGCGGGGACGTTGAGATAGCTGTCCTTGGACGCCGGCGGTCCGATGCACACGCTCTCGTCCGACAGGCGCACATGCATGGCATCGGCGTCGGCGGTGGAGTGCACGGCGACGGTCGCAATCCCGAGCTCCTTGCAGGCCCTGAGGATGCGAAGGGCGATCTCGCCGCGATTGGCTATGAGGATCTTGTCGAACATGGTGTCCTTATTGGACTGACGCGCGGAAAGCGGCGAGGGCGATGAGGTCGCCCTCGACCGTCACTCAATAATCACGAGCGGCTCGCCGTACTCGACCGGCTGACCGTCCTCGATCACGATCTGCGTCACCGTGCCGGCGCGCGGCGAGGGGATCTGGTTCATGGTCTTCATGGCTTCGATGATCAATAGCGTCTGGCCGACCGAGACCTTGCTGCCGACCTCGATGAACGGCTTGGCGCCGGGCTCCGGCGCCCAATAGGCGGTGCCGACCATCGGCGAGGTCACGGCGCCGGGATGCTTCGACAGGTCGGCAGCGGCAGGCGCGGCGGCAGCTGCGGCCGCCGGGAGGGCAGCGGGAGCGGCCGCCATCTGCATCGGCATGGTCGCGGCGACGCTGATGTTGCGGGCGACGCGCAGGCGCAGGCCGGCACGCTCGATCTCGATTTCGGTGAGGCTGGTCTCATCGAGCAGCAAGGCGAGCTCGCGGACGAGGGCGGAATCCTCGCTGGAAAACTTTGCGGCTGCTTTGTCGTCTGGCTGGCGCGCCATGTTGTTTGATCCGAATGTTCTGTGTGAAGGGGGAGCGTCAGGCTTTGGGCTTGATGCCGAGCTTGGCGGCAAGGCCCTGAATGGCAAGGCGGTAGCCCTCGATGCCGAAACCGCAGAGCGAGGCGAAGGCCGCGCGCGCGGTGTAGGAGTGATGACGGAAATTCTCGCGGGCGTGAATGTTGGTGACGTGCACTTCGACCGTCGGGATCTGCACCGCGAGGAGCGCGTCGTGCAGCGCGATCGATGTGTGCGAATAGCCGCCGGCATTGATGATGATGCCCTTCATCTTGCGGGCGTGTGCCTCGTGGATGAAGTCGATCAGCTCGCCTTCGCGGTTGGATTGCCGGCAGTCGGCCTTGAGGCCGAACGTGGCCGCCGTCTCCCGGCACAGCGCCTCAACGTCGGCCAGCGACGCATGCCCGTACTTCTCGGGCTCGCGCGTCCCCAACATGTTGAGGTTCGGCCCGTTCAGGACAAGGATCGTGTCGGTTGCTGGTTCGGCCATTCCAATCCCGCAAGAGGTGCTTCGGCGTGGCGGGGGTTATAGGTAACAAAGCGCGTGAGGGGAAGCCTTGAAGGACCTCCGAGGTGGCTTCAGATGCCTCATCCGGGGTGCAAAAATCTGTGCGCAAGCTACGGAAATTGCTTGTTAACCAGTCCGAAGCATGGCTGCCGGCCGAACGGCAAAGGGGCGGGCATTGCTGCCCGCCCCCGATGGTTGCCGGGTATCGTCTTACGTGTTCAGGACAGCCACGATCTCATAGGTGTCCGGATTGACGATCACGATCTCGTCCTTGACCAGGACGTAGCGATAGGTCCGCCATTCCGGATAGATCGTCACGACACGGGACGGCAGGGTGTGCAGCTCGACGCCCTCGCGCGGAATGCGAGTGCCGACCGAGATCGAGAAGTTCACGTTCGTCACCGGACGCACATGCTCCTCGCGGATCACCGAGGTGATCTGCGTGCGTTGCTCGGTCGAGAGCTTGGCGCCCGCGCCGGCCTGACCGACCGTCGTGTTGGTGCTGCTCTGACCCTGCGCATTCTGGTTGGTGCTGGTGCCGGTCTGGCCCTGAGCGTTCTGGTTGGTGCGCGTCTCGGTACCCTTCTGGTTCTCGGCATTGTTGGTGCTGCTGGTGCCGCTCTTGGCGCCCTCAGCCTTCATGTCCTTCTGGTCCTTGGCGCCGGTCTTGCTCGAGTCCTTGCTCGTGTCTTGACTCATGCTCTTGGACTTGTCCTGCTGACCCTGCGCGCGTTCGTCGGTGCGCTGGCCCTTGGTAGCGCCGGACTTGTCCTCAGCCGCGTTCTTGTTCATCTCGCGGCCGGAGTGCTCGTCCTTGGTCGCGCCGGAGGATTTGTCCTCGGCGGACGTGCCGGATTTCATGCTGCTGGAGCCACCAGCCTGGCCGACGGTGCCCTTCTCATGGGCGGATTCCTTACCCATCGAGCCGCCGCGTTCGGCGGCGCCGCCGGAAGGCTGCGAATGCTGCATCTGCGCACCACCGGCGCCGCCACCGCTGTCGCGGTTCATGGTGCCCTGTGCGTTCGCCAGACCGGTGCCCGCGACGAGCGCGAGTGTGGCAACCGAGATCATAAAGCGGTTAGACATGGAATTCTCCTCACGTGTTCAATTGCGTCATTGCCCGCGCCGACAACGAAAGGAGATTTGAGTTGTTCCGGAACTTCGGTGGTTCCGGGGCTTTTGTTTGTTGAATGCCAGATGAATGCGCGCGCCAGATTTCGGCGCAATGAAAAGGCCGGCGTTTCAGCCGGCCTTTTGCATGCGTGAGTTGTAGAGCAGATCGCTTATCAGCAAGTCGCCTTGTCAGCAGGTCGCCTTGTTAACAAGTCGGCTAATTAGCAAGTCGCTTTGCCGCAGCGGGCCACAGCGATCTTTTCCTTCAGGCTTTCGACACCGACGGCGCCGACAACGATCTGCCTGCCGATGACATAGCTCGGCGTGCCGTTCATCCCCATCGCTTCGGCGAGTTTGAAGTTCTCCTCGATGGTGGTGCGTACCTCGGCGCTGCCGATGTCCTTCTCGATCTTCGCGACGTCGAGGCCGGCTTCCTTGGCCGCCTGAAGTGCGCGCGCCTTGTCGGCCGCCCCACGACCGCCGAGCAGCTTCTGGTGGAAATCGAGATACTTCTTGCCGGAGGGATCTTGCATGCGCACCGCGACGGCGACCTGGGCTGCTTCGACCGAGCCCTGGCTCAGCACCGGAAACTCCTTCAGCACCACCTTCAGCTTCGGATCGGCCTTCATGAGGTCGAGCATGTCGCCCATCGCGCGCTTGCAGTAGCCGCAATTGTAGTCGAAGAACTCGACGAAGGTGACGTCGCCGTCCTTGTTGCCGAGCACGACCTGGCGCGGCGAATTGAAGATCGCATCGGAATTCTGGGCGACGCTGGCTTCGTGCTTCTGCGTCTCAGCCGCGGCCTGGCGCTTGGTGAGCTCGGTCATCGCTTCCTCGAGCACCTCGGGATGGGTGACGAGATAGTTCTTGACGATCGCCTCGATATCCGTGCGCTGGGCATCGGAGAAGCTGTCGGCCGACGCGGGCACGGCTGCGCCGAACATGGCGAGCGCAAACAGCGCGGGAGCAAGCAGGCGCAGCGAAGGCATAGGCAAATCCTCTTATCCAAAGCAGGTTTCGGAAAACGTCCCGGCGGACTTAAGCTCGGTGTCGTGACGTCGTTTCGTAAGGCGTCGTGGCGTAAGGCGTCGTTCTGGTCAGTTGCGCGGCGGTTTCGACGCCACGATGTCGTCGGCCTTGACCCATCCGGGTGTGCCGACGGCGAAACGGGTTTTCGCGCGCGTCGCAAGCTCGCGGGCGGTCTTGTTGTCGCCGCGCAGATAAGCGGCCTGCGCCGACGCCAGATCGGCCTCGGCATAGTCGCCCTTCCGGCCATAGGCCATCGCGAGCTGCATGTAGCCGAGCACGGCCTCCGGTTCCCGTGCCACCGCGGCCCGGAGAATCCGAACGGCGTCATCGGTGTAGGCCTTATTATCGGACCCAACCAGAGCCTGCCCAAGTAACATCTCGATGAGGGGCGCGTTGTTCGAAAGTGCAACAGCCTTGCGCAGGGCCGGAATCGCCTCGGCCGGCTTGCCGCCCTCCAGCAGGGCCTGGCCGCGCACCTCGTAAAAATACGCATTGTTGGGCTGGACCTGGATCAGCGCGTCAATCTGGGTGAGCGCGCTGCGCAAATCCCCATGCAAATAGGTGCTGATGGCGCGGGCGTAGCGCGCCGGCAGGCTGTCGTTGGTCAGGGGATAGCGGCGGTACACCGTCTCCGGCCGTTCCATGAAGGCGGAGATCTTGGCGCGCACCATGTCGTGGCGCAGCTGAAGCGCGGGATCGTCCTTCTTGTCCCAATAGGGGCTGGCGCTGGCGAACTCCTGCAGTGAAGCGACGCGCTCGGCGGGCATCGGGTGCGACTGGAGATAGGGATCGGCGCCCCGTGCTGCGAACAGGCTCTCGCTGGTGAAGCGCTTGAAGGTCTCGTACATGCCCTTCGGCGACTGCTGGGTCGCCGTCAGGAATTTCACGCCGGCGCGATCGGCGTTCTCCTCCTGCTGCCGCTGGTAGGACAGCAACGTACGGCGGATCATCTCCTGCGGGCCGGCGAGGGCGGCGGCTCCCGCATTGGCAAGGCCATTGTTGCCGGCGCTGCCGCTGCCGCGGGTGCTGCCCACGGCCATCGCGCCGGCGCCGAGCAGCATGGCGATGATCATCTGGGTCTGGGCATTGGCGAGCTGCTCGCGCAGCTTGGACAGATGGCCGCCGGCCAGATGCCCGGTCTCGTGCGCGAGCACGCCGATGATCTGGTTCGGCGTCTCCGACTGGAGGATCGCGCCGTAATTGACGAAGATGCGGCGGCCGTCGGCGACGAACGCGTTGAACGAGCCCTCGTTGACGATCACCATCTGGATGTTCTGCTTCTCCAGACCGGCGACGCGCAGGATCGGGCGGGTGTATTCGCGCAGCAGCTGCTCGGTCTCGGTGTCGCGCAGGACCGGCGGCCCCTTGGCCTGCGCATGCGCGGCCGAGAACGGCGTCAGCGCGATCGCAGCCGCCGCGAGGAGGGAGATGAGGGCGGTGGCCTTCTTGCGCAATGCGATCTGGAACAACATCAAGCGGTCTGGGTCAAACGGTCTTGTCAGCAGGCTGGTCGAGCAGTTTCGTGATTGGTTTTGACGATTGGCGGCGGACCGGATACGCGATATGCCCTTTTGAGCCGTTCCCCTTATGAGCCGTACAATGCGGCCAGTCTGGGGCGCAAGAACCCCGTTCTCAGACCGGACGGATCAGTCCGCCAGCGAATAGCAGAAATCGATGCACGATGCGACCTTGAGGAACCGGTTGGGGCAGTGGCTTGAGCCCTCCCGCCGTAGCGATGTTCCCCCGTTCATGGTGATGGACGTCATGGCCGCGGCGGCCCGGATCGAGGCGGCCGGGGGCCATGTCATCCACATGGAGGTTGGCCAGCCCGCCGCCGGCGCGCCGAAGACCGCGATTGCGGCCGCCCATGCGGCGCTCGAGGCAGGGCGGATCGATTATACCTCCGCGCTGGGCATCCCCTCCTTGCGCGCGCGCATCGCGCGGCATTATCGCGATGCCTATGGCTGCGATGTCAGCCCCGAGCGAATCGTGGTGACCACCGGCTCCTCCGGCGGGTTCATTCTGGCTTTCCTGGCGATGTTCGAGCCGGGCGACCGCGTCGCCGTGACGGTGCCGGGTTATCCGCCGTACCGTCATATTCTCACCGCGCTCGGCTGCGAGCCGGTGCTGATCGAGACTACGAACGAGACGCGCCATGCGCTGACCGGCGAGGCGCTGCTGGTCGCCCATCGCAAGGCGCCGCTGAAGGGCGTGCTGGTCGGCAGCCCGGCCAATCCGACCGGGACCATGATGTCCCGCGAGGCGCTCGCAGGCCTGATCGCTGCGGCGGAAGACGCGGGCATCCGTTTCATCTCGGACGAGATCTATCACGGGCTCGACTACGCGTTTCCCGCGGTGACGGCTGCGGCGCTGTCGGACCACGCGCTCGTGATCAACTCGTTCTCGAAGTATTTCTGCATGACGGGCTGGCGCGTCGGCTGGATGGTCGTGCCCGAGATTCTGGTGCGGCCGATCGAGCGGCTGCAGCAGAACCTGTCGATCTCGGTGCCGTCGCTGTCGCAGATCGCGGCCGAAGCGGCCTTCGACGGCGCGGCCGAGATGGAGGAGATCAAGCACGGCTATCAGGAAAACCGGCGCATCCTGATCGAGGGATTGCCCAAGGCCGGCCTGACCAGGTTTCTGCCGGCCGACGGCGCGTTCTATCTCTATGCGGATGTCTCGGATTTCACCTCAGACAGTTTCGACTTCGCCAAGCAGATGCTCGAACAGGCCCATGTCGCGGTCACGCCGGGGCTCGATTTCGATCCCATCCATGGCCGTTCATTCATACGGCTCTCTTATGCGCGTTCGGCTGCGGAGATGCGGGAAGCAGTTGACCGGATCGCTCACTGGCTTAAATAGCCGCCAGTTTTCGACAGCCTTCTGGAGTGCAACTTGTCTGACCGTTCCGTCCCGTCTACCGCCACGCATTCTCCTCTCGCCGCATTGATGTGGCCAGTCCGGCCCGGTGAAACCGTCGGCGCCTTGCGCGCCGTCGTGCTGATTGCGCTCGGCACCGCCTTGATGGCGCTGTCAGCCAAGGTGAACCTGCCGCTGCCTTACGTGCCCATGACATTGCAGACGCTGGTCGTGTTGATGATCGGCGCCGCCTATGGCTGGCGGCTTGGCAGCGCAACCATGATTGCCTACCTCGCCGAGGGCGCAATGGGCCTGCCGGTGTTCGCCGGTCCCGTTGGTGGAATCGCACCGCTGGTCGGCCCGACCGCGGGCTATCTGTTCGGCTTCATTGGCGCCGCCTTCGTCACCGGCTGGCTCGCCGAGCGCGGCTGGGATCGCAGCGTCATGCTGCTGTTTGCGGCCATGGCCGTCGGCCACATCCTCATTCTGGCCGCGGGCTTTGGCTGGCTGGCCTTTGGCCTCGGCCTTGGCGCCGCAAAGGCTTGGCAGGTCGGCCTGATGCCGTTCGTTGCGGCGTCGTTGGTCAAGAACGCGCTGGGCGCGACGTTGATGCCGGCGATACGCCGGGTGGTCGATCGCGGGTAAAGCGCGCAATAACGAGCAGTTCCGATTGACAGGGCCGGCCAAGTTGATCTTGGCTGGCCCGGCGTTTTGAGGGGGAGTGAAACAATGACGACGACAACGATGGTGGGGGCGCCGGTCGCGCCGCCCGCCGCCAAGCCGTGGTACAAGGTACTTTATATCCAGGTGCTGATCGCGATCGTGCTCGGCGCCATCGTCGGCTGGCTCTGGCCGTCAGTCGCCACCAATGAGTGGATCAAGGCACTCGGCGATGGCTTCATCAAGCTGATCAAGATGGTGATCGCGCCGATCATCTTCTGCACCGTGGTCTCGGGCATCGCCCATATCCAGGATGCCAAGAAGGTCGGCCGCATCGGCGTCAAGGCGCTGGTCTATTTCGAGATCGTCTCGACCTTCGCGCTGGTGATCGGACTCATCATCGGCAATCTGGTGAAGCCGGGTGCGGGCTTCGGCGGCGCCGCCGCCAACGCGCAGGCCGTCGCCAACTACGCCAAGCAGGCCGAAGGCCAGAGGTCGGTCGACTTCGTGCTGCACATCATTCCGGACACCGTCGTCGGCGCTTTCGCGCAAGGCGAGATCCTGCAGGTGCTGCTGTTCTCGGTGCTGTTCGGCTTCGCCATCATGGGGCTCGGCGAACGCGGCCACACCATCCGCAGTTTCATCGACGACGCCGCGCATGCGGTGTTCGGCGTCATCTCCATCGTGATGCGCGCGGCGCCGATCGGCGCCTTCGGCGCGATGGCCTACACCATCGGCAAGTTCGGCACCGGGGCGATCCTCAACCTGATCGGCCTGATAGCGACATTCTACCTGACTGCGGCGCTGTTCGTGTTCGTCGTGCTCGGTATCATCGCGCGCTTCGCGGGCTTCTCCATCTTCAAGTTCCTCGCCTACATCAAGGACGAGCTGCTGATTGTGCTCGGCACCTCGTCCTCGGAAAGCGCGTTGCCGTCCTTGATGGAAAAGCTTGAGCGCCTGGGCTGCTCCAAATCGGTGGTCGGCCTCGTGGTGCCCACGGGCTATTCGTTCAATCTCGACGGCACCAACATCTACATGACGCTGGCGACCTTGTTCATCGCGCAGGCGCTGGGCTTCGATCTCACCTTCGGCCAGCAGCTCACCATTCTGGTGGTGGCGATGCTGACCTCGAAGGGCGCCTCCGGTATCACGGGCGCGGGCTTCATCACGCTGGCGGCGACGCTCGCCGTGGTCGATCCGCGCCTCGTGCCGGGCATGGCGATCGTGCTCGGCATCGACAAGTTCATGAGTGAGTGCCGCGCGCTGACCAATCTGTGCGGCAACGGCGTTGCCTGCGTGATCGTCGCCTGGTGGGAGGGCGAACTCGATCGCGACAAGCTCAACGCCAACCTCGCCAGGCAGATCGATCCGACCGACATGGAAACGGCTGTCACGACGGACTGATCTGCATTTGACGGTGCCGGGCGCCGTCAGATCTTGAAGTAATAGGGCTGGTCGAGATCCTCGATCAGCCCTTTTTCTTGCGGCGACCAGCCGAGAGCAGCACGCGTCTTCGCGCTCGAGGTCGGAACGTCGGCGCCCGCGAACTGTGCGAACCAGCCGAAATGCGCGGTCGCTTCCTCGGGCGATTGGGACACCACGGGCACGCCGAGCCGCCGGCCGATCACTTCCGCAATCGCCTTGAACGGCACGCCTTCCTCGGCGATCGCGTGATAGTGCTTCGCGGTTGCGCCTTGCTCCAGCGCCAGCCGGTAGACGCGCGCGGCATCGAAGCGGTGCGCGGCGGGCCAGCGGTTGCTGCCATCGCCGACATAGACCGATACGCCTTTCTGGCGCGCGAGGTTGATCAGGATCGGAACGAAGCCGTGGTCGCCCTCGCCATGCGTGGAGGGCGGAAGACGCACAACGGCGGCGCGGACGCCGGCCAGGGACAGCGCGGTCGCTTCCGACACGCGCGGAAAGCGCTGCGCCGACACATCGTCCTCGGTGGCGAGGCGGCCGGGCGCAAGCAGCGCGACGCCGGAGGTGACGATGAGAGGGCGACCGGAGCCCTTGAGCTCCTCGCCGATCGCCAGGATCGCGTGGCGGTCGAGCTCGCAATTGTCCAGAAACTTCGAGAAGTCGTGGTTGAAGCCGAGGTGCAGGACGCCGTCGGAGGCGGCCGCGCCGCTGCGCAAGGACGCGTGATCCTCCAGCGAGCCGCGGTGGATCTCGGCGCCCATCGCGGCGAGCGTCGCGGCTCCCGCGTCGGAGCGGGCGAGGCCGGTGACGCGGTGGCCGGCGGCGATCAGGTCGCGAACGACGGCGGAGCCGACGAAGCCGGTGGCGCCAGTGACGAAAACACGCATGAGTATCTCCAGGGTTGGTGGAGACGACCATCCGCGCTAGGATTATCCGGGTAAAGTAGTGACATTATCGGGGTATAATAGCTAACAGGATGAGCGAGACCGCTTCAGCCGAAAACCTGCTCGGGACCTACCTCAAGGACCGCCGCACCCGGCTCGACGCCGCCGCGTTCGGCTTCGCGGGTAGCCGCAGGCGTACGCCGGGACTCCGCCGCGAGGAGGTGGCGCAGCGCGCCAATATCAGCCCGACCTGGTACACTTGGCTCGAGCAGGGCCGCGGCGGCGCGCCGTCGCCCGATGTGCTCGACCGCATCGCGCGAGCGCTGATGCTGACCGATGTCGAGCGCGAGCACCTGTTCCTGATCGGCCTCGGCCGTCCGCCCGAGGTGCGCTACCAGGCGAGCGAAGGCGTCTCGCCGCGGCTGCAGCGGGTGCTCGATGCGTTCGCGTTCAGCCCGGCGCTGGTGCGGACCGCGACCTGGGACGTCGTCGCCTGGAATCGTGCCGCAAGCGCCGTGCTGACCGACTACGGCGCGATCCCGCCGGGACAGCGCAACATCCTGCGCTTCATCTTCTGCGATCCGCGCGTGCGCGCCGCGCAATACGATTGGGACAGCGTGGCGCGCTTCGTGGTCGCGGCTTTCCGGGCGGACGCCGCGCGGGCCGGCGCAGTCTCGCATGTCGCCGATTTTGTCGACGAGCTGTGCCGGACCAGCCCGGAATTCGCCGCGCTCTGGCGCGACAATGACGTGCGTTACCACGGCGACGGCACCAAGCGGCTGCGGCACCCCGTTCACGGCACGATGTCGTTCGAATATTCGAGCTTTATCGTCGAGGGACGCTCCGATCTCAGCATGATCGTCTACGACCCCGCGACTCCCGACGACGCCGAACGCATCAGGACACTGCTCGCCGAGCGCGCCGACTGACGGAAGTTGCGAACTCGCGCGTTCAACCTGCATCTGGCGACGCGCACGCGGTGCTTGCCGTCAACCCTGATCTAGAACCGCTCCGGCCGGTACGGCGTCGGATCGATCGCGGGCGTTTCGCCGCTCATCATTTCGGCGAGCAGACGCCCGGTCGCGGGTCCCAGCGTAAAGCCCTGGTGGCCGTGGCCGAAGTTCATCCAGAGGCCGGGATGGCGTGGGGCGGGGCCGAGCACCGGCAGCATATCGGGCGTGCAGGGGCGGGTGCCGAACCATGGGTCGGGCTCGACCCGCTTGCCGAGGTCGATCAGCTCGCGCGCGGAGGCTTCCGCGCTGGCGAGCTGCACGGGCGTTGCGAGCGCGTCCAGGCCCGTCAACTCCGCGCCGGTGGTGATGCGGATACCCTTCGCCATCGGACCCATGGCGTAGCCACCGGCCTTGTCGACCAGCGGCAGATCGAGCGAGGCGCCACCGCTGTAATGCATGTGGTAGCCGCGCTTGCGCACCAGCGGAATGCGATATCCGAATTTGAGCAGGAGATCGGGCGACCACGGCCCGAGCGTCACCACGGCGTTGGCGGCGTCGACCCGCCCATGGTCTGTCTTGACCGACCAGCCGGTGGCGGTCTGCTGCAGGCTTTGGGCATCACCGAGCACGATGGCGCCGCCGAGGCGCTCAAACAGATTGGCATAGGCCGTGACCAGCGCGCCGGGATCAGACACGGTCCAGGTGTCGAGCCAATGGATCGCGCCGGGCAGGTCGTCGCGCAGGACAGGTTCGGCCTTGGCGAGCTCGGCGCCCGAGAGCGCACGAAACCTCACGCCGAATTCGCGCTGGTCCTCTTCCGCCGCCTTGACGGCAAGATCGAACGAGGCAGCGTCGCGATGCAGGTGCCGGTATCCCGCGCGGCGGATCAGATTGTCGGCATGGGCTTCGCGAATGAGGATGTCGTGCTCCGCCGTCGCGTAGGCGATCAGCCGCGCCCAGGCGTCGATCGCCTCGCGATGCCGCTTCGGCGCCGAATGCCACCAATAGCGGAGCAGGGGTTCGATATGAAGATGAAGAGATGACAGGCTGTAGCGCACGTCGTTGGTGCGGCCGGTCGCGATCTTCAGGAGCGTGGCGAGGTCGCGCGGCATCGGATAGGGGCGCACCGCTTCCGCCTGGATCATCCCGGCATTGCCGTAGCTGGTCTCACGGCCCGGCTCCCTGCGGTCGATCAGCGTGACGGACCAGCCGCGCTGCTGGAGGTGCAGCGCCGCGCTGACGCCGATCATGCCGCCGCCGAGGACGATCGCGCTTTGCATCGGAAGAAATTCTCCTGTCAGGCCGTCTGCGGCATGAGCTTCGGCTGGGCCGTGTTGATGGTTGCGGCGACCACGACTGATAACGCCGTCATCGCCACGAGGAAGCCGAAGGCGGCATCGAACGATCCGGTTCCGGTCACGATGAAGCCGATGGCCACGGGGGCGACGAAGCCCGCGCTCTGGCCGCCGAGATTGACCATGCCGATGCCGGATCCGATCTGGTCGTCGCGGAGCAGCTTGGTCGGAAGCGCAATCACCGAGGCCAGTACGAAGGATTTGAAGAAATAGACCACCGACTGGTAGGTGATCAGCATCGCGATCGTCTCCGCCTTGTACATGGCGTAGAGGAAGATGCCGGTCAATGCGGAGGCGCCGATCAGCAGATATTTTTCGCGCTCGGCGAAGAACGTCGTCATCACCCAGCCGCCGATCGCGGTCGCGATCGTCGCCATCACGAACGGGATCGGCGCCACGATGCCGACGGTCTTGAGGTCGAGCCCGCGCTGCTGGAGCAGATAGAGCGGCATCCAGGAATCCAGGCCCTTGTTGACGCAGCTGAGGCCGAACCACACCACCATCAGCTGCCACAGCAGCGGATTCTTCATGAGCTCGCGCATCGGTGCACGGTTCTCGGCTTTCGTCCCGGACAGGTTCGGATCGTTCGCGCCCGGGCGGCCCAGATACGGGACCAAGACGAAATAGGCGACCGCGAAGACGATGCCTGCAATGCCGATCGCGTTGAAGGCATGGCGCCAGCCGAGCCAGAGGATCAACGGCGCCATGATCAGCGGCGCGATCATGCTGCCGGCATAGTTGGACGACAGCAGCAGCGCCGACATCTTCGGCCGGCTGTCCTTCTTGAACACCTCCGCGACGGCGCGGATGCTCGCCGGCGGGAAGCCGCCCTCGGCGATACCGAATAGGAAGCGGATCGCGATCAGCGAGGTGAGCGACCAGGCAAGGCTCGTGAACGCCGTGAACAGCGACCACATCACGATGGTGATGATCACCACATATTTCGATCCGAAGCGGTCGGAGAGCCATCCGCCCGGCACCTGCATCGCGGCGTAGCCGAGGAAGAACGCGCTGATGACGATGCCGAGATCTGCGGCCTGGAGGTTGAAGTCCTTGCCGATCTGCGCCAGCGCCAGCGAGATCGCCGCGCGGTCGACATAGGAGATGCAGTAGGCGACGTAGAGCAGGACGAATGCGATGACGCTGGTCTTCCTCGGCAATTCCGTCATCCTCGTCTCCATCGCGCCGCCAGGGCTGGTTTCGGTCGTTGCCGAGTTCAGGTCATGCCCGAGTTCTGATCATTCCCACGTTCTTCATTCCCAAGTCAGGAAGCCGGGTGCAGCCGAGAGCGGCGGCGCCACGGCAAGCCGGGCCAGATCGGGCGCCGGCCGGCACAATTGCGCGTCGCCGGCGAACGCTGCTTCGAGGCTCGCGGCCACCGCGAGCACGGCGGCGTCGCCGCCACGCTGACCGACGATCTGCAGGCCGAAAGGCAGCCCGGCTTCATCGAGGCCGAGAGGAATGCTGATGGCGGGATGGCCGGGAAGCGTCACGGCATAAGCGAGCGCCAGCCAATGGAAGTAGGATTTCGTTGCTACCCCGTCGATCTCCGCGGGATGCGGCTCCGACCACGGCCGCGGACTAAGCGTGATGGTGGGGCTGATCAGCACGTCGCAGCTTTCGAAGAAGCTTTGCCAGGCGCGATAGATCCGCGTCTGCGTCGTTGCGGCGCGCGCGTGATCTTCGAGCGTGTAGCCGAGGCCTTCCTCGACATTAGCGCGGACATTGGGCCCGAGCATCTCGGGCCGCTCCTTGTAATTCTTGCCGTGCGTCGCCAGGAACATGCCTGCACGCAGCACGGCGAAGGCGTCGTCGGCACCGGAGCAATCCGGCGTCGCCTCGCGGCACTCGCCAAAGAGCGGTGCAAGCTTGCTCACGCGATGGCGGAACACGCGCCGGATCGCCTGCTCTGTCGGGGCGAAGCCGAAGTCTTCGGTGAAGGTGAGGCGCAGCCTGCCGAGTTCTGCGGGGCGCGGTACGGCCCAGCGTTCGGCACGCGCGCGCACGGACTCGCCGGGCAGCGTATAGGCGAGCGGATCGCGGGTATCGTCGCTCGCCATCACCGACAGCATCAGCGCGGTGTCGGTGACATTGCGCGCCATCGGCCCGTCGGTCGACAAATTGGACCAGCCGAACACGCGCTTCTCGCTGGCGACGAGGCCGAAGGACGGGCGCATGCCGACAATGCCGGCGAAGCCGGCCGGATTGCGCAAGGAGCCGCCGGTGTCCGAGCCCGAGGCGAGCGGAGCCATGCCGCAGGCGAGCGCCACCGCCGAGCCGCCGGAGGAGCCGGCCGCCGAGCGCATCGGATCGAACGGATTGCCGGTCGCCCCGAACACGGGGTTGCGGGTGTTGCCGCCGGCCGCCCATTCCGGTGTGTTGGTCTTGCCGAAGATGATGGCGCCAGCCGCGCGCAGCCGTGCCACCGAGCCCTGGTCAGCGAGTGGGACGTTGTCCCTCAGCAACGGACTGCCATAGGTGGTGCGCAGTCGAGCGGTGTCTTGGGTGTCCTTGATGAGAACGGGGAGCCCGTGGAGGGCGCCATGATCCTCGCCGCGCAGGATGGCGGCCTCGGCTTCCTTGGCAGCGGCGCGAGCGCCAGGCTCGTCCAGTGTCACGACGGCATTGACGGCGGGATTGACGGTGGCGATCCGCGACAGGCACAACTCCAGCAGCTCGACGGGCGAGATGTCCCGGGCGGACAGGCGGCGGCGCAGCTCAACGGCGCTGGAATCGCAAAGGTCGGACAATGCCAATCCCTTTCAAAATTTGAAAACGATTTAGCATATCGGAAAGTGGAGGCCGCGCACCAATATTCGTCAGAACCGGCCATTTCATGCACAAATGCTGGTTTGCCCGCCCAAACGGCGGCCAGATGCGGAACCCAGGGCCGGCTTCAGTCGAAAAGATTAGGTGGATCGATCAAACAATTTTTCGGCCGCCGTGATAACCTTGCTGGATGAGCGAGATCGTGACGACGCCGGAGGGCGCCAACTCCCAGCTGGGCCAATGCCTCAAGGCTGCCCGCCAGGCGCGGGGGCTGACGCTCAAGCAGGTGGCGGAGCGGACCGGCATGGCGCTGTCGACCCTGTCCAAGGTCGAGAACGGTCTGATGTCGCTGACCTACGACAAGCTGCTCCAGCTCACCTCCGGCTTGAAGATGGAGATCGCCGAGCTGTTCAATCCGGTGCCCCCGCGTCCCGAGCAGAGCAGACCGGTCACGGCGCGACGGAGCATCAGCCGCGCCGGGCAGGGGCAGGTGATCACGACCGGATTCTACACCTACACCTATCAATGCACCGATCTGATCGGCAAACGCATGGTGCCGATCCTGGCCGAAGTCCGGGCGCGCTCGCTGGAGGAGTTCGGTCCGCTGCTGCGCCACGCCGGCGAGGAATATTTCGTGGTGACGAGCGGACGCGTTGCCGTCCACACCGAGTTCTACGCGCCGGAGATCCTGGGCGAGGGCGACGGCATTTATCTCGACAGCACCATGGGCCACGCCTACCTCAACGCCGGCGAAGGGCCTGCTGCGACAGGCGTCTGCCTTTGCACCAGCGAAGCGCCTGACCTCTACGATCAGCTCCGCCGGATCGCATCGCGCGACGTGGCGCCGATCGAAGGCGATCCGCCGTCGCACTGAACAGCAAAGAGAGCGTGGAACGAAAAACGCCCGGCCGAAGCCGGGCGTTTTTGATTGGGGCTCGTCTATTCGCCGCCGCCGAAGCGGCGCGACCACCAGCCGGCGCGACGCGGTGCGGCCGAGGTTTCGCTTGCCGCTGCGGGCGCGGGCTCCGGAGCCGGTGCGGGCGGGGCAACCGGCTCGGCCGCCTGCGCGATCGGTGCCGGTTCACTCTGGCTGCTCGACAGGAAGCTCACCTTTTCCCGAACCGTCGAACGGCGTCGTGCGGCCTTGTCGTCGGCGTGCTCTTCGTCCGCGGCAGCAGGAGCCGGCTCAGGCCTGGTCGTTGCCTCAATCCGTGCTTCGGCCCGCGGCTCAGGCTGGGTGACCTGAGGTTCCGACGTGTGCTCGGCCTGCGCGATCGAGGGCGCAGCCTCGCCGCTAAAACCGTCGAAATCGGCGACTGCATCGGTCGCTTCCGACGGCGCACTGGCCGCGAGCTCGTCGCCGATGGAGCCGGCGAGACCTTCCTCGCCAGGACCACGACGCCGACGTCCGCCACGGCGACCACGCCGGCGACGGCGATCGGCGCTGCCCTGCTGCTCGCCACGGGCTCCCTGTTCCTCGCCTTCCTCGCCATCCGGCTCGGCCTCGGCATCCTCTTCGGTTTCGCCGGCCGCCATGGCCGTCTCGGCAAGAGCGGGAGCGCCATCCTCGCGCGTCTCCTCGTCGCGCGGGCCACCGCGACCGCGGCGGCGACGGCGACGCTTGCGGCGCTGGCCGTCCTGCTCGGTAGCGGCGTCGCCTGCGGTCTGCTCCTCGGCGAGACCTTCGGTTTCTTCGGTCTCAACCTCGGATTCGGTCTCCGGATCGAACTCCTCGTCGTCATAGGCCTCTTCGACCAGGGGCGGCGGGCTTGCGGCCGCCTGCGCCGCCAGCAGAGCCTTGGCGGCTTCCAGCGTATGCACCTGCTCGCCGCGGTCGATGACATAGGCCTGCGGCCCGTTGACGCTCGGGTCGGCGATGACCGACAACGTGACCTTGAAGCCGTTCTCGAGGTCGCGCAGATGGCCGCGCTTGTGGTTCAGCACATAGAGCGCGACGTCGGTGCGGGTGCGGACCACGAGGTTGTGGGTCGCGCCCTTCATCAGGATCTCTTCGAGGCCGCGCAGCAATTGGAGCGCAACCGAGGACACCGAGCGCACATGGCCGGTGCCACCGCAATGCGTGCAGGGATCGGTCGAGGACTCCAACACGCTGGCGCGGATGCGCTGGCGTGACATTTCGAGCAGGCCGAAATGCGAGATGCGTCCGACCTGGATCCGCGCGCGGTCCTGCCGGAGGCAATCGGACAGCTTGCGTTCGACCGCGCGGTTGTTGCGCTTCTCGTCCATGTCGATGAAGTCGATGACGATCAGACCGGCGAGGTCGCGCAACCGAAGCTGACGCGCGACCTCCTCGGAGGCCTCGAGATTGGTCTTGAGCGCGGTGTCCTCGATATGATGCTCGCGCGTCGAACGACCGGAGTTGACGTCGATCGAGACCAGCGCTTCGGTCTGGTTGATGACGATGTAGCCGCCGGAGCGCAGTTGCACGGTCGGCGAGAACATCGCATCCAGCTGGCTTTCGACGCCCATGCGCGAGAACAGCGGCTGGCCGTCGCGATACTGCTTCACCGCGCTCACATTGGCGGGCATCAGCATCTTCATGAAGTCGCGCGCTTCACGGTAACCGGATTCACCGGCAACCGAGATCTCGTCGATCTCCTTGTTGTAGAGGTCGCGCAGCGAGCGCTTGATCAGCGAGCCTTCCTCGTAGACGAGGGTCGGGGCCTGCGACTTCAGCGTCATGTCGCGCACCGTCTCCCACATCCGGATCAGGTACTCGAAATCGCGCTTGATCTCGGGCTTGGTGCGGGCGGCACCCGCGGTGCGCAGAATGATCCCCATGCCCTCGGGCACATCGAGATCCTGCACCACTTCCTTTAGGCGCGAACGGTCCTGCGCGCTCGTGATCTTGCGGCTGATGCCGCCGCCGCGCGCGGTGTTCGGCATCAAGACGGCATAGCGGCCGGCGAGCGAGAGGTAGGTCGTCAGCGCCGCGCCCTTGTTGCCGCGCTCTTCCTTGACGACCTGCACCAGCATCACCTGGCGGCGCTTGATGACTTCCTGGATCTTGTACTGGCGGCGGGGACGGAAGGTGCGCTCCGGCACTTCTTCCAGCACATCGTCGCCGCCGACGGATTCAACGACGTCCTCTTCGGCTTCCTCGTCGTCCTCGTCTTCGTCGTCATCCTCGGCCGTCGCTTCGGATTCGTGATGCGGAGCCTGCGCGCTCTCGCCGGGGGCGTACACGGCGTCGGCAGGCTCAGCAGCCGACGTCACGGCCTCGGCAAGATCGTCGGCGTGTACGTCGGAGGCAACCTCCTGCGGCTCGGCAACGGCTTCGGTGGCGACCGCGGGCTCGGCGCCGATCGCTGCGACAGGCGCCGGTGTCTCGTCGGCATGATCATGGTCGTGATGGTCGTGGTCGCCATGATGATCGTGGTCGTGATGTTCGTGCGCGTCATGATCGTCACCATGGGCATGATGATGGTCGTCGTGGTCATGCCCTTCGTGGTCATGTGCCTCGTGGTCGTGATGATCGTGGCCTTCGTGCTCGCCGTGATGCTCTGCGCCGGCGTGCAGGTGCTCGCCCTCGTGCGAAGCGCCTTCGGGCAGGGCCTCGCCCTGGACCTGCCGGGCCGCGGGATCGCTGCCTTCGACGACGTCGCTGCGGACGCGCTCGCCATGGCTACGGCGGCGGGAATTGCGGTGGCGGGAGCGGCGGCGGCCCTGGGAGCGGTTCTCGCTCTCTTCCTCGGCCTCGCGATGGGCCTGCTCCTCGGCTTCGATCAGCGCCTGCCGGTCGGCAACCGGGATCTGGTAGTAGTCGGGATGGATTTCGCTGAAGGCGAGGAAGCCGTGGCGGTTGCCGCCATATTCGACGAAAGCGGCCTGGAGCGAGGGTTCGACCCTTGTGACCTTGGCGAGGTAGATATTCCCGCGCAGTTGCTTGCGTTGCGCGGTCTCGAAATCAAACTCTTCGACGCGATTGCCGCGGACCACGACGACCCGGGTCTCTTCCGGGTGGGTGGCATCGATCAACATCTTGTTGGGCATGTCTTAACTCTTGGCGGCGGCGGGCGCGATTCACCGTGGGCGCCATCAGCGCTGCCGGGTGACGCGACGGTCCACCTGATTCGGGGGTGAGGGGAAGGCCGAAACGCCGTCTCTCGCGCCTTGCCGAACCGGACGCCGGAGGACCAAAGTGGCGCGCGGAGTTTTCACTCCGCAGCGTCGCGAATGGTCCTTCAGAATTGGTCGGCACAGTCTGGCGCATCAAGCGTCGGCCCGTATGAAACATTGGGCGGCGGGGCCGCCCCTCAATCAGTTGCTGTTGGCCAGGCATGGCGCGAGCGCGCTCGCCTTGGGTATTACGAACCGCTCCCTTGGGATTAAGGGACCGGGTAACGGGTCGCGCCGCTGTCAGAACCGTCCCGGAAACGTGGTGGTAACCGGGAACCGTCCGCCGCCGGGGCTTGCCCCGCTCCACCTTGCTGCCGCGCACCGCGCTGGACTTAGAGGGGAACGGAAAAACGCTGGAATTCCCAAACCTTGAGAGTTCCGGCGCTGCACCGGGAGGCTGAATGCGACACAACCGGAAATATCGGCCGTCAGCATTCCGTACATACGTGGATTGGGCCATCCGTGCAAGGAGCGTCGCACGGCGGTCACAGTCAGCGAGTTTCGCGTGTCCGTCATTAAGGATCGTTTAACCCTGTGGTTCTATTGCGTTAAAGAGGCTGCTCGGAGGCACGGAATCGGTGGCGAGCCGCGCAAATCAAAGGATCTTGCTGGGATGCGTCCTGCTCTGCGCGGCGGCATTGCCCTGTGCTGATTCCTCGCGCCTGAAGGCTGCGGAAAGTCAGCCTCAACCCGCTGTTGCATCAGCGAATTTCCCGACGGCCTCGGCCGCCCGGCTGGCCGGTGACGGCAGGCAAACCCGCTTTGTCCTCGACATCGACCAGACCGTTAGCTTCCGCGCCGTCACCTTGGCCGACCCGTATCGGGTGGTGGTCGACGTTCCCCAGGTCAATTTTCAACTCCCCGCCGGCACCGGGTCCGGCGGACGGGGACTGGTCAAGGCCTTCCGCTATGGGCTGGTGATGCCCGGCGGCTCCCGAATCGTGTTCGACCTGACGGGCCCGGCCAAGATCGCCAATTCCTACGTGGTGGAGGCTGCCAACGGTCAGCCCGCGCGGCTGGTGCTCGAACTGGAGGAGGTCGAGCGCACCGCCTTCGTGCCGTCGCTGGCTCCGGAAAATCGTCCTGAGCTGCGGCCGGCAATTGCCGATCCGCCGCCCGCGACGGTTCCCGCATCTGCACATCCTGAAGCCGGGCAGAAGGCCGATGGCCGCGCGGTGGTTGTCATCGATCCCGGCCATGGCGGCATCGACAATGGCACCCAGTCGAGCGGCGAGAGCGAGAAGAATCTGGTGCTGGCCTTTGGCCTGGCTCTGCGCGAACGGCTGGAAAAGACCGGCAAATATCGCGTGGTGATGACACGCGACGACGACACCTTCATCCCGCTCAACGACCGGGTCAAAGTCGCCCGCAGCCTCAAGGCGGCGTTGTTCGTCTCGATCCATGCCGACGCGCTGCCGCGCGCCGAGGGCGATGCGCAGGGCGCGACCATCTACACGTTGTCCGACAAGGCCTCCGACGCCGAGGCGCAGCGGCTGGCGGATGCGGAAAACCGGGCGGACGCCATCGCCGGCTTCAACCTCGCGGAGGAGCCGACCGATGTCGCCGACATCCTGATCGATCTCACCCAGCGGGAAACCCGCACCTTTTCAAGTCGTTTTGCCCACCTGTTGATGAGCGAAATGAAGTCGACGGTTCGGATGCACAAGCATCCCCTGAAGTCGGCCGGCTTCCGGGTGCTGAAGGCGCCCGACGTGCCGTCGGTCCTGGTCGAGATCGGCTATGTCTCCAACAAGGGCGACCTCGAGCATCTGGTCTCGGAAGGATGGCGTTCGCGTGCCGTGGGCTCGATGGCACAGGCGATCGACGGGTTTTTGGCCAAGCGGATGGCCACGGCCGGATCGTCAAATTGACGACCGGAGGATCGTCGAATTGAGAAGGGATTTTCCGTCCCGCCGCAAAAGCCCTAGTTTGGCCACAGCGGGCGCTTTATAAAAACGCCGCAGGGGGTTCCGGAATCGGCGAGAATCCCGCTCGGCAAGCGTCTTGGGTCCGGCACCGATAGTATTGAGTAAGGCCGGTGAATTCGCGATGGTTTGGCGCCTGTTTCGGGCGCCAGGGCTGATCTTTGGGCTGATCCAGAGTTTGAACGGATAAACAGATAATGCGCTTGCTGGTGCGGTTCATGGGCTTCCTGTTCGCCGCGGGAACGGTGTTGTTCCTTGTCGGGGTCGGTGCCGTCGCAGGCCTGATCTGGCATTTCTCCAAGGACTTGCCGGACTACTCTCAGCTTCAGGATTACGAGCCGCCGGTGATGACCCGCGTGCACGCGACCGACGGCTCGCTGCTCGGCGAATACGCCAAGGAGCGGCGGCTGTACCTGCCGATCCAGGCGGTGCCGAAACTCGTGATCAACGCCTTCCTCGCGGCCGAGGACAAGAATTTCTACGAGCATGGCGGCATCGACTACACCGGCATGGCGCGTGCCGGCGTGGTCTACATCCAGAACTACGGCTCCAACCGCCGGCCGCAGGGCGCTTCGACGATCACCCAGCAGGTCGCCAAGAACTTCCTTCTGACCAACGAGGTCTCCTTCGCGCGCAAGATCAAGGAAGCCTTGCTGGCCATGCGGATCGAGAAGACCTACTCGAAGGACAAGATCCTCGAGCTGTATCTGAATGAAATCTATCTGGGTCTCGGCGCCTACGGAATCGCCGCTGCGTCGCTGGTTTATTTCGACAAATCAGTGAACGAGCTGACGGTGGCGGAAGCGTCCTATCTCGCGGCGCTGCCGAAGATGCCTGCGACGCTGCATCCCGTCCGCAACCGCGACCGCGCCATCGAGCGCCGTAACTACGTGATCGATCGTCTCGTTGAGAACGGCTGGGTCAAGCAGGCCGACGCCGACAAGGCGCGCAAGGAGCCGCTGGTCGTTACCAGCCGCTCCAATGGCGCCCACACCTTCGCCGGCGAATATTTCGCCGAGGAAGTGCGCCGCGACATCTTCGAGCGCTATGGCGAGAAGAAACTTTACGAGGGCGGCCTCTCGGTCCGCACTACGCTCGATCCCAAGATTCAGGTCATGGCGCGCAAGACCATGGTCGCCGGTCTCGTCAACTATGACGAGCAGCAGGGCTATCGCGGCGCCATCAGCAAGCTCGACATTTCGGGCGACTGGGGCGTGAAGCTCGCCGAGATCAAGTCTCTTTCCGATATCTCGCCATGGCGCATGGCCGTGGTGCTGGAGACCAGCGATCAGTCGGCGCGCATCGGCTTCCAGCCGAGCCGCGAGCTCGGCGGCGCCATCAGCAAGCAGCGCGAGACCGGCCTCATCACGCTCGACGGCATCAAATGGGCAAGAGCGGCCTCCGGGGCTGCGAAGGGTAGGGCGGCAAGCGCAGTGTCGCAGGTGCTCCAGCCCGGTGACGTGATCTACGCCGATCCGCTGTACAAGGACGCCCAGCCCGTCGAAGGTCAGTACCGGCTGCGCCAGATTCCCGAAGTGTCCGGCGCGATGGTGGTGATGGACCCCTGGACCGGTCGCGTGCTGGCGATGGTCGGCGGCTTCTCGTTCGACCAGAGCCAGTTCAACCGCGCCACGCAGGCCTATCGGCAACCCGGTTCGTCGTTCAAGCCGATCGTCTATTCGGCCGCGCTCGACAACGGCTATACGCCTTCGACTGTCGTGCTCGACGCCCCGATCGAAATCGACCAGGGCCAGGGCGCGGGCGTGTGGCGGCCTGAAAACTTCTCCTCGGGCAAGTTCCAGGGGCCGGTGACGCTGCGCAACGCGCTGCGGCAGTCGCTCAACACGGTGACGGTGCGCCTCGCCCAGGACATCGGCATGCCCCTGATCGGCGAATATGCCCGCCGCTTTGGCGTCTATGACGAACTGCCGAACTATCTGTCCTACGCGCTCGGCGCCGGCGAGACCACGGCGATGCGCATGGTCACGGCATATTCGATGCTCGCCAATGGTGGCCGCCGGGTGAAGCCGACCCTGATCGACCGCATCCAGGATCGCTACGGCCACACCATCTTCAAGCACGACCAGCGCGAATGCCGCGGCTGCGACGCGCCGGGTGGTTGGAAGAACCAGAACGAGCCGCAGCTGATTGACCGCCGCGAGCAGGTGCTGGATTCCATGACCGCCTATCAGATCACCGAGCTGATGGAAGGCGTGGTCCAGGCCGGTACCGCGACCGTGGTCAAGCAGGTCGGCAAGCCGATCGCCGGCAAGACCGGCACCACCAACGAGGCCAAGGACGCCTGGTTCGTCGGTTTCTCGCCCGACGTCGCCGTCGCCATCTACATGGGCTACGACAAGCCGCGTCCGCTCGGCAAGGGTAACGCCGCGACCGGCGGTCATCTCGCAGCTCCCATCGCACGCGACTTCCTCCAGCTCGCGCTCGCCGACAAGCCCGCGGTCCCGTTCAAGGTGCCGGCCGGCATCAAGCTGGTGCGCGTCGTCGCCAAGACCGGCATGCGCGCCGGTCCGGGCGAGACCGGCGGAACCATCCTCGAAGCCTTCAAGCCGGGCACGGCGCCGCCGGATAATTATTCGGTCATTGGCGTTGCCGATGCCGACGGCCGGACGCCGGCGTCGCAGCAGCAGCAGCCGGATTCCGGTTTCTTCATGCGGCCGGGCACCGGCGGGCTGTACTAAGGCTTAGGACAAGACAGACGTTCGTCGCCGCGGCGGTTGCGCTTTTCAGCCGCCGCCGCTACATCCCGTTGTCATTAGACGCGGAACAATTCCGCGAGACCAGAGAACCATATGCGCGCCGAAATCGAACGGTTGGTAGAAGAGATCAAGCAGTCGGTCGGGCTGCTGAGGAGGCATCTTTGACGTCGAGAAATCGACGGCGCGCCTCGCTGAGCTGAACAAGCTCGCAGAAGATCCCAACCTCTGGAACGATCCCCAGAAAGCCCAGAAATTGATGCAGGAGCGCACCTCGCTTGAGGACTCGCTCTCCGGCATCGGTAAGGTCGAGCAGGAGCTCGAAGACGACATCGGCATGATCGAGCTCGGCGAAGCCGAGGGCGATGAGGGCGTCGTCAAGGAAGCCGAAGCCGCACTGAAGAGCCTCAAGAAGGAAGTCGCCCGGCGCGAGCTCGAGGCGCTGCTGTCGGGAGAGGCCGACGGTTTCGATTCCTATCTCGAAGTGCATGCCGGCGCCGGTGGCACCGAGAGCCAGGACTGGGCGCAGATGCTGCTCCGCATGTACTCGCGCTGGGCCGAAACCCACGGCTTCAAGGTCGAGGTGCTGGAAGAGTCCGAGGGCGAAGAGGCCGGCATCAAGTCCGCGACGATCCAGGTCTCCGGCCACAATGCCTATGGCTGGCTCAAGACCGAGGCGGGCGTGCACCGCCTGGTGCGGATCTCGCCATTCGATTCCAACGCGCGGCGGCACACCTCGTTCTCGTCCGTCGCTGTGTTTCCGGTGATCGACGACACCATCAAGATCGACATCAAGGAATCGGACGTCCGCGTCGACACCATGCGCTCAGGCGGCGCCGGCGGCCAGCACGTCAACAAGACCGAGTCCGCGGTGCGGCTGACGCATATCCCGACCGGCGTCGCCGTGGTCTGCCAGGCCGGCCGCTCGCAGCACAAGAACAAGGCGCAGGCCTGGGACATGCTGCGCGCACGGCTTTATCAGATCGAGCTGAAGCGGCGTGAAGAGAAGGCCGCCGCCGACCAGGCCGCCAAGACCGACATCGGCTGGGGTCACCAGATCCGCTCCTACGTGCTCCAGCCCTACCAGATGGTGAAGGATCTGCGCACCGGTGTGCAGACCTCCGATACATCAGGCGTTCTCGGTGGCGATCTCGACGACTTCATGGCCGCGACCCTGGCGCAGCGCGCCTTCGGCACTCCCGGCGCCGACATCGAGGACGTCGACTGATGCCCCGGATCGCCTTCATCGGGCTTGGGCGGATGGGCCATGGCATGGCCGGCCGCTATCTCGATGCCGGCTTCACGGTGACGGTTTGGAATCGCAGCAAAACAAAAGCGGAAGACCTGATCGCGCGCGGCGCGCTGTGGGCGACCTCGCCTGAGGACGCGGCGATCGACGCCGACGCGGTCGTGACGATGGTCGCCGATGACGAGGCCTCGCGCGCGGTCTGGCTCGGGCCCGAGGGCGCAGCCAAGACGGCGAAATCAGGCACCATCGCGATCGAATGCTCCACCGTTTCCTATGACCACGCCCGCGAGATGGGCCGCGAAATGAATGCGCGCGGGCTAATCTATATCGATTGCCCCGTGACGGGATTGCCGGATGCGGCAGCGAGCGGAAAGCTGACGCTGCTCGTTGGTGCCGATCCCGCCGATCTCGAACGCGCGCGGCCCTATCTGACACCGATCGGCTCGACCATCCGCCATTTCGGCGCGGTCGGTGCCGGCACCGTCTACAAGCTGATCAATAATCTGATGGGCGCGATCCAGATCGCCGGCCTCGCCGAGGGACTCGCCATCGCCGAGCAGGCCGGGCTCGACATGAATCTGGTGCTGGAATCAATTCAGGCGGGCGTCGCCGCAAGCCCGCAGGTGCAGCGCCACTCCAAGCGCATGGTCGCCCGCGATTTTTCCGGCGCAACGTTCACGGCGGCGCTGCGGCACAAGGATGCCGCCTACGCAGTGAAGCTCGCCGAGAGCCTGCTGGCCGACAAGCCGCTGGTCGCGCGCGCCGCCGTCGAGGCCTACGCGCAGGCGAAGGCTGCGATGCCTGACGACGATGAAGGCAAGATGATCGAGCTGGTGTCGCGGCCGAAGAAGCCGTCCTAGCGGATCACATCGACATGGGGCAGCGTCGTTTGCCTCGTTCGCACGTTGGTCTTGTAAACGGATGCGTCATCGGAAATCGGGTGGCGCTGTTCGCAGGATCGTCCTAGGCGGCTGTCTCGCCTAGCGACATGAGACGCCATGCCCCTGAATCGCAGCCGGATCGACGCGCGCGACTGGTCGCTGCTCGCTGTGCTCTCGGTGCTCTGGGGCGGGTCGTTCTTCTTCAACGGCGCGGCGCTGCGGGAATTGCCGCCGCTCACGCTGGTGCTTTTGCGCGTTGCACTTGGCGCGGCCATTCTACTGCCGCTGCTCCGTATCCAGGGCATTGGCTTTCCCAAGCGCATCGCCGGCTGGAAACCGTTCGTCGCGATTGGGCTCCTCAACAACGTCATCCCGTTCTCGCTGATCGTGGTCGGCCAGACCTTCATTCCAAGCGGGCTGGCGTCGATCCTGAATGCCACCACGCCGCTGTTCACGGTGATCGTGATGGCGGCGGCAGGCGAAGAGGCCTTACGGCTGCGTCGCGTCGCCGGCGTGGCACTGAGCCTCGCCGGCGTGATCATCCTGCGCGGATGGGGCGCTGAAACACGGGCGGGGCAGGGGCTCGGTATTCTGCTCTGCCTCGGCGGCGCCTTCAGCTATGGCTTTGCGGCGCTGGCAGCGCGCCGGTTGTTGAAGGACTCCCCGCCGCTGGTGACGGCAGCCTATCAACTGATGGCTTCCACGGTGATGATGGTGATCGTCGCGGGCGCAGCGGAGCAGCCGTGGCGTCTGCCGATGCCGGGCATGACGACGTGGCTTGCAGTGCTTGGCCTTGCCGGCCTGTCGACGGCGCTCGCCTATATCGTCTTCTTCCAGATCCTGCGGCGGTCGGGTGCGACCAACGTGATGCTGGTGACGCTGCTCATTCCCGTCATCGCCGTTCTTCTGGGATGGCTGGTGCTGGGCGAACCGATCTCGATGCGAGAGATCGCGGGCGCGATCGTGATCGGCAGCGCGTTGCTGGTGATCGATGGGCGCGTTCTGGACCTGCTTCGGCGCGGCACATAGTTCCAGAGTCGTCGTTTCACTCCACGGAAAATCGCGGCGCTTGCCAGCCGCCGCTCCCCTTGCGACACTCTCGGCAAAACAAGACTACAAAACAGGGGAGAGAACGATGCCGGGTCGTCGCGAAAGCCTTGCTGCCCTCGCCATTCTTGTTGCCGGAGTGCTCGTCACGACACCGGCCCTGGCGCAGAAGAAATACGATCCCGGCGCCACCGACACCGAAATCAAGCTCGGCAACATCATGCCCTATAGCGGGCCGGCGTCGTCCTATGGCGTGATCGGCAAGACCGAGGCTGCGTTCTTCAGGATGATCAACGACCAGGGCGGCATCAACGGGCGCAAGATCAATTTCATCAGCTATGACGACGCTTATTCACCGCCGAAGGCGATCGAGCAGGCGCGCAAGCTGGTCGAGAGCGACGAGGTGTTGCTGATCTTCCAGCCGCTCGGCACGCCCTCGAATTCCGCGATCATGAAGTACATGAACGCCAAGAAGGTACCGCAGCTCTTCGTCGCCTCCGGCGGCACCAAGTTCGGCGACTCCAAGAATTTCCCATGGACCATGGGATTCCAGCCGAACTACCAGAGCGAGGGGCGGA
The DNA here is from genome assembly GCF_055811035.1 of Bradyrhizobium sp. MI1.10. Classification (NCBI taxonomy): domain Bacteria; kingdom Pseudomonadati; phylum Pseudomonadota; class Alphaproteobacteria; order Hyphomicrobiales; family Nitrobacteraceae; genus Bradyrhizobium; species Bradyrhizobium sp. MI1.10. Next base: position 106,568 of record NZ_JBVVPN010000006.1, on the reverse strand, counting down.
TCTACGCAAAATATATCCGTGACAATTTTCCAAACAGCAAGATCGCGGTGTTCTGGCAGAACGACGACGCCGGCAAGGACCAGTTCAAGGGCCTGAAGGATGGGCTCGGCGACAAGGCCAATATGATCATCGCCGACAAATCCTATGAGGTCAGCGATCCCTCGATCGACTCGCAGATCGTTGCGCTTCACGATTCCGGTGCCGACATCTTCTTCTCCTGGGCTGCGCCAAAGGGATCGGCACAGGCGATCCGGAAGGTCGGCGAGCTCGGCTGGAAGCCAAAATTCTTCCTCGCCAATACGGCTACGTCGATCGCCTCGGTGCTCAAGCCCGCCGGACTCGACTATTCCAAGGACATCATCTCGACCGCATATTTGAAGGATCCGACCGACCCGACCTGGGACAAGGACCCAGCGGTCATCGCGTGGCGTACCTTTATGGACAAGTACTATCCCGAAGGGGACAAGACCAACGCCAATAACCTTTATGGCTACGTTCAGGCGGAGGCGATGGCGCAGGTGCTGAAGCAGTGCGGCGATAATCTCACGCGTGACAACGTGATGAAGCAGGCCTCGAACCTGAAGGATTTCCACACCGACCTGATGCTGCCCGGCATCATGGTCAACACCTCGGCCGACGATTATTTCCCGATCGAGCAGATGCAGCTGATGCGCTTCAACGGGCAGGCCTGGGAGCTGTTCGGCGACGTCATCACAGGAGAGGTCGGCCACGAGCGCGGCCAGTAGAATGCGAGAAGCGCGGGCCTAGCCCGCGCTGAGCCGCACGCCGGCGCGCAGGAATTTCTGCGGATCGACCGCTTCGCCGTCGATCCGGGTTTCATAGTGCAGATGCGGGCCGGTGGAACGGCCGGTCGAGCCGACGAGTCCGACGACCTGGCCGATTCTCACGATCTCGCCGACCCTGACGTTGATCTCGGAGAGATGGCCGTAGCGAGTCGCAAGGCCATTGCCGTGATCGACCTCGATCATGCGGCCGTAGCCGCCGGACCAGCCGGCGGAGACGACCTTGCCGTTGGCGGTGACGCGAACGGGATCGCCGCTCGCCGCGCGGAAGTCGAGCCCGGTGTGCATCGCGGGCCGGCCGAGGAACGGATCGCTGCGCACGCCGAAACCGGAGGTGAACTCGACCTCGCCGATGACGGGCTTGCGATAGGGCACGAGTGCGAGGGTGCGATTGAGCCGGTCCATCTCGGCGCGGGTGCTGTTGATGCGATAGAGCTGCTTTTCGAACGGCCCCGAACTGGCGGTGAGTTTTACGGGTACGAAAGGCCCGCCCATCGCCGTGCGCGGCACGGCGGCTTCGAGATTTGCGAGGTTCAGGCCGAGATCGCTGACGACGCCGCGCATCCGGCGCATGCGTGAGTCCATGCCTTCCTCGACGGCGTTGAGCGCCGCCATCTGGCGACGCTCGACTTGGTCAAGCGAGGTCGTGAGCCGAACGACGACGTTGTCGAACCCTTGATTCTTGGCGAATTGATTGACGGGCGGAGCTGCGAGGGTCGGCGCGCGCGATTCGAGCCGCGCTTCGCGATCCGGCGGCGCCACGAAGATCACGGTGTCGCCGATCGGCGAGGGTTTTGGCGTGCCCTGCGTCGTCTGGCTGGCATCGCCACGCTGCGGGGTGGAGCGGGGAATCGATCCGGTCACGTCCGGCATGGACCCGAGCGCCGTGGCACGGGACTCCAGCGCCGTCTGGCGCTTCATGATCTGGTCGAGCTTCTGGTCGAACTGCTCCTGGTCGAGCAGTTGCCGGCTGGTGGTGCGGTCGACCTTGGCGCGCAGCTCGGCGATGCGGTCCTCATAGGCGTATTGCATCTCGGCCTGCCGGGCGATCAGCCGGGTGAGGACGTCGTCGCGGAAGGCGAAATAGGTCGCGGTTGCGGCCGACCAGAGCCCGAGCAACACGACGGTGCCGACCACGATCCAGAACACCACAGGTCCCAGGCGAACCTGCTTGCCGTGATGCACGATGGTGTAGGCGTCGTCGGTATCCGGAAGGGGAAGCGCTGTTGCCACAGCGGCGGCACGGCGATGAAAGGCTCGTCCGTGGTCGTGGGGGTGATGTTGGGGGTACTGCGAGAATTGGGCAGAACTTTTCGACATCGGCACTCCCGCGCCGGTCGGATGAGTCCGTACGGCCTAATTGCCGCGGCAATCTGGGCCAGTCATGGTTAATTTTCCGGAAACGGAACCGCTTGAATTTAAAGGATTGGTTAAAGGCTTCTTGCGGCCTCCAGCACCTCGTCGGCGTGGCCGTCGACCCGGACATTGCGCCAGATCCGGGCGATCTTGCCGTCGGCGCCAAGCAGCATCGTGGTACGAAGAACTCCCAGGAAGCTCTTGCCATACATGGACTTTTCGCCCCAGACGCCGTAGGCTTCCAGCATCTCGTGTGTCTCGTCCGAGATGAGGGGCACTCCGAGACCATGCTTGTCGCGGAACTTGTCCTGAGCCTTGACTGGATCAGCGGAGATGCCGAGCACGGCGGTGCCAGCCGTGGCGAAGGCGCCGGTCAGCCGGGTGAAATCGATGGCCTCCCTGGTGCAGCCCGGCGTGTCGGCGCGGGGGTAGAAGAACAGGACCAGCTTCTGGCCGGTATAATCCGACAGCGCGACGACACCGCCACCGTCGCGGGGCAGGCGGAAGGCGGGAGCCTTCTGACCCTCGACCAAGCCGGCCTTCGCCGCCGTTTTGGGGGCGGATGCCGATTTGGAAGAATTTAACCGTTTCGATGCGGCCTTATGCGATGCTGTCTTTGCTATGGTCCCAGTTGATTTGCTCGCCGGTGTCCGCTGTGTTTTCGCGGACTTGGTTTGAGTCGCAGCCCGCGCTTTCACGGGCGTCTTTTTAGCCGTCGGACTGCCGGAGGGCGTTTTGGACGATTTCTTTCGGGATTTCTTGGACATACGCCTTCCTTTCGTCGCTTTCGGCGGGTCAACCAAAGCGGTATTGCAGCCCTCTTCCGGTCTACCGGAATCGTGCCCTCGGCTGGGCGAGTCTGACGACGCCGGAGTCTGGTTACAAGGAATTCCACGCACCACCCCACTGCTCGTTGAACGCGCTCCCGGGGCGACATGACGAACAGAAGGAATATTCGAGGTATGGCGGCAATGCCGGCGCAGGGAGCTTCGCTTCCCGTCGACGGCTGCGGCCCCGGCGGCGCTCAATCCCACGACGGGCGCCTGTATCGAGAGGCAATGGCAAGGAATACGTCGCCCCAGGATTACAATCGGGATTTGGATCGGCGCGGCAGCCAACCAGAGCAGCAGCAATGGGACGACGCCGATTGGGATCCGGATCAGGAAGCGGCGGCGGGCCATCGAGCGCGCCGGCTGTTGTCGCGTTCCAATTCGGGCTTCCATCGGTTCGCTGACGGGTTTGGGCCGCTGCGCCGCTGGATGGGCGGCGGTCGCTGGCTGAAGCGCGTGGCCGTGGTCGTCGGTGCCCTGGTTGTCATCTTCGTCGGCTGTTTCGGCGCACTGTGGTGGCGGCTCGGTGCCGGTCCCATCAATCTCGACATTGCGACGCCGTGGCTCGCCGCCGCGATCGAGGACAATATCGGTCACGGCAACACCGTGGAGGTCGGCGGCACGCAGATCGAACGGGCCGGGCGGATCCGCATCGCCGTGCGTATCCGTGATATCGTCGTGCGCGACCACGATCACGTCATTGTCGCCACCGCACCGAAGGCCGAGGTGAAGCTGTCGGGTGCAGGCCTGCTGATGGGGCATCTGCGCGCCGAAAGCCTCAACCTCGTCGATGCCGAGCTCGCGCTCCGGATCGCGCCTGACGGGACGGTCACAGTGTCGGCTGGCGACACCGCAAAGCCGCTCGCCACCGGCGTCGCCTCCAAGAAGGACGCGGGGCTGCCGCCGACTTTCCCGCGCAACGGTGTCCCACCGCCGCCATTCGCAACCGAGCCTGCGACCCCCGACACATCGCAAGTCGCGACCCAGGTCACGGCCCCGACCGGCATTCTTCAGGGCCTCGACTGGCTCGACAGTCTGAGCATGACCGGCCTCGACGGCCAGAATCTCAACGAGATCGGTCTGAAGAACGGCAATCTGATCGTCGACGACCAGCAGCGCGGCAGCAAATGGACGTTCGAGAACATCACGCTCAGCCTGCGCCGGCCGAGCCATGGCGGCGTCGCGCTCAGCCTCGGCGAGGAGGGCGCGCGTCCGTGGTCGCTGCGTGCCACGATCGGACCCACCGAGAACGGCGTGCGCTCGGTCGATATCCGCGCCGACAAGGTCTCGACCGCCAACATCCTGCTGGCGCTGCGGGTGAAGGACCTCACCTACACCGCCGACCTGCCGCTGACCGGCGAGCTCAAGGGCGAGCTCGGCCGCGACGGCGTGCCGACCTTCTTTCGCGGCAAGATCACGGTCGGTGCGGGCAACATCATCGACACCGATACGCCCGACTATCCGATGGCGATCGACTCGGCCGAGATCAATGTCGAGTGGGACGCCAATCGGCGCGTGTTGGTGGCTCCGTTCAAGATCCTCTCGGGTGCGAACCGCCTGACGCTTCTGGCTCATGTCGAGCCGCCCAACGGCACCGTCAACGACTGGCAGCTCGGTTTCAGTGGCGGTTCGATCCTGCTCGGCGGCATCGACAACGAGCCGCCGCTGGTCTTCAACCGCATCGCGATCGGCTTCCGCTTCGATACCGACCACAAGAGGCTGCTGTTGACGCAGGCCGATATCTCCAACGGAGAGATCGGCGTCGCCGGCACCGGTGCCATCGACTATTCGGGCGAGCCGCGGCTGACATTGGGTTTTGCGGGAACGCCGATGTCGGCCTCCGCGCTCAAGCGGATGTGGCCGACGCTTGTCGTCCCCGAGTTGCGCGAATGGGTGATCGAGCGGATCGAGCGCGGAACGCTCCAGCGCATCGAGATCGGCGTTAACTCGCCGACCAAGAATCTTCCGCGCAAGGGTCCACCCATTCCCGACGACGGCCTGTCGGTCAATATCGTGGCGAGCGGCATCACGGTTCGCCCCGTCGATGGCCTGCCGGTGGTACACGATGCCGATTTGAAGGCGCGCGTGACCGGCCGCACAGCGACCGTGAATATCGGGCAGGGCATCGCCGATACGCCAGCGGGCCGCAAAATCACGATTTCCGACTTCGTCTTCGAGGTGCCCGATATGGCGCCCAAGCCGTCGCCGTCGCGGACCAGGTTCCGTGTCGAAGGTCCGGTGCCTGCGGCCGCCGAAATGCTTTCGAACGATCGCCTGAGCGATCTGTCGTCGACCGTGGTCGATCCCAATACCAGCAAGGGGACGTTCTCGGCGAACGTCCAGCTTGGGTTGCCGGTCAAGGGCGAGCTGACCAAAGCCGATACCACCTACAGCGTTACCGCCGATCTCAACGGATTTGGTGCCGACAAGCTGGTGATGAACCAGAAGCTGGAGGCCAACAACCTCAAGATCGTCGCGAGCAACCAGGGCTATCAGGTCAAGGGCGACGTCAAGATCAACGGGCAGGCGGCCTCGCTCGACTACCGCAAACCGGCCGAGGGCGATGCGGACGTCAAATTGCAGGCTACGCTGGACGATGCGAGCCGCGCGCGCCTCGGGTTCGATCTGGGTCCCGCCGTCAGCGGATCGGTGCCGATCAAGCTCTCGGGCAAGATCGCCGGGGGGCCCGACCAGACGACGAAGCTCGGCATCGAGGCCGACCTGACCTCGGTCAAGCTCGACAACATCTTGCCCGGCTGGGTCAAGCTGCCGGGCAGAGCGGGCAAGGCCAGCTTCAAGGTGGTGCCGACGGCGCAATCGACGCGTCTGGAGGACATCGTCATCGAAGGCGGCGGCGCCTCGATCAAGGGGGCGCTCGAGGTCGATCCGAACGGCGACCTCATGAACGCGAACTTCCCGACCTACGCGCCGTCCGACGGCGACAAGGCGTCGCTGAAGGTGGAGCGCGGCCAGGACGGCGTGATCAAGGGCACGATGCGCGGCGACGTATTCGACGGCCGCGGTTTCCTGAAATTGGCAATCTCAGGCAGTTCCAAGGACGATGCCAAGAGCAAGACGAAGAACGTCGATTTCGACATGGACGTGAAGCTCGGCGCCGTCATGGGATTCAATGGCGAGGCGATGCGCAGCGTTGAGGCCAAGATGTCGCGGCGCAATGGTGCGGTCAAAGCCTTCACGCTGAGCGGCAGGATCGGAAAAGACACGCCTGTGGCAGCCGATTTGCGCGGCGGCCGCGCCCAGGGCAACCGCGAGGTGATCTATCTCCAGACCAGCGATGCCGGCGCGCTCCTGCGCTTCACCGACACCACCAACAAGGTCTTCGGCGGCCAGATGGTGGTGGCGATGGAGCCGCCGACGTCAGAGCCTACGACCAGGGAAGGCCTGATCAACGTGCGCGACTTCTCGGTCAAGGGAATGGATCAGCTCGATCGAGTCGCGGCAGGCGGTCCCAACGGTGCGCAGAGCGGCGTCGCCTTCACGGCGCTGCGAGCGGAGTTCACCCGGCAGAACGGCGCGCTCACGATCCGCGACGGCGTCGTCCAGGGGCCGATGATCGGCGGCACCATCGAAGGCTCGATCGACTATCCCGGCAACCAGGTCTGCATGAGCGGCACCTTCGTGCCGATGTACGGGCTCAACAATATCCCCGCTAAGATTCCACTCGTCGGCCTGTTGCTCGGCGGCGGTAGCAATGAAGGCGTGATCGGCGTCACGTATGAGGTCGTGGGCACGCCGGCCGCGCCGGTGATGCGCGTCAATCCGATCTCGGCGATGATGCCGGGTCTGTTCCGTAAGATCTTCGAGTTCAACACCGGCAAGCAGAACTCGCCGTTCGACGAGCAATTGCCGTCGGCACAATCCGGCGAGAGCCGGACCGGATCAGCAAGGCCGCTGTCGAGCGGCTGCAGCCTCGCGCGGCGATAGCCGCGGGCTACCCGCTTCTCGTGTCCGAGAATGAATGCGGATGGTGGTTTGCGCGCGGCCATCCTTCGAGACGCCCGCTCCGCGGACTCCTCAGGATGAGGTCCTGTTCCAAGGATAAATCTTAGATCCTCATGGTGAGGAGCCCGCGGAGCGGGCGTCTCGAACCACGAGGCCCGTGCGCCGCCTTACGCCGCGCGCACGCCTGCCAGGAAGGTCCCGACTTCGCCGGAGAGCTGCTCGGCCTGCTTGGAGAGGTTCGAGGCTGCGGCGAGCACCATGCCTGCGGCATTACCGGTCTCGTTCGCTGCCGTGCTGACGCCGCCGATATTGGTGGTGACCTCCTGGGTCGCCTCGGCCGTCTGCGAGACACTGCGGGCGATCTCGGCGGTGGCGGCGCCTTGCTCCTCGATCGCGGCGCCGATCGAGGTGGCGATCCGGCTGACCTCTTCGATGGTGGCGGTGATGCCACCGATGGCGTCCACCGCTTCCTTGGTCGCGCCCTGGATCTGGGCGATCTTGTCGCCGATCTCGCGGGTGGCTTCCGCGGTCTGGCTCGCCAGCGACTTCACCTCCGAAGCGACGACAGCAAAGCCGCGGCCGGCTTCACCGGCGCGTGCAGCCTCGATAGTGGCGTTGAGCGCGAGCAGGTTGGTCTGCGCCGCGATGCTGGAAATCAGCTCGGCGACATGCTCGATCTGCTGGGCGCCGTCCGAGAGCGCGCGGACGATGGTGTCGGTGCGGCGCGCGCTGTCCACGGCGCGGCCGGTGACCACGGCGGACTGCGCGACCTGACGGCTGATCTCGGTGATGGAGGAGGAGAGCTCCTCGGCGGCGGCCGCGACCGTCTGGACGCGCTGGCTGGCTTCGGTGGCGGCCGAGCCGACGACGGCGGCGCGGCGGTTGGTCCCTTCCGCGGTCGACGACATCGACTTGGCGGTGACCTCCAGCTCGCCGGAGCCCGAGGCCATCAGGCCGACGAGCTGGCCGACGGAGGCATCGAACCGGTCGGCAAGCGAGATCAGCGCGTCGCGCTTCTCCTGTTCGCTGCGGGACTTGGTGGCGACCTGCTCGGCCTCCAGCTTGCGCGCCGTCAAGGCGGTCTGCCTGAGCACTTCGAGGGTCTCCGCCATGCGGCCGATCTCGTCGCCGCGACCGGTCTCCTCGACCGCCGTGTCGATCGCGCCTTCGGCAATGGCCTGCATGCGGTTCTTCTGGCGGTCGAGCGCGCCGAGCACGTCGCGGGCGATCAGCCAGGATAGGGTCGCCATCAGCAGCATCAGGCCGATGCCGATCGCCCCCAGCTCCAGCGTCAAGGCTCGCACGTCGGCGTCGATGTCGTCCACATAGAGGCCGTAGCTGATCGTCGCGTTCCAGGGCGCGAATTTGCGCGCGAACACGGTCTTGCGGACGGGCTCCGTCTGCCCGGGACGGGGATAGAGATAGGAGGTTACGCCACCCTGTGTGGTCTCGGCGCCGGCCTTGATAACGGCGTCGGCAATCAGGACGCCATTGGAGTCCTTCGCACCGGTGATCTTGCCTTCGAGCTGCTGGTTGGCGCCGTTGACGATGAGGGACGTATCGGCGTTGTAGACCACCGGATAGCCTTGGCCGCCATTGAAGCTCATGCGGCGACCGCGCTGGTGGAACTGGATTTTCGCTTCGGCCTGCGTCAGCTTGCCGGCGCCGACTTCCTCTTCAAGTGATTGGGCGAAGTTGTGGAGCATATCGACCGCGGTCCGCATCTGCTGGACACGGTCCTCCAGCATGCGGCTCTTGCTGAGCACGGACGACACCCCGATGATGGCCGTGACCGTGAGTGCCGAAAGACAGACCATGCTGGCGAGCTTGGTGCGGATCTTGAGGTGACTCAGCAGCTTCATCACGGCCTCGACGGAATGATTATTGTTGCTCGCGTCGGTAGCATGAAATTCTTACCAATCATGAATGGACGCGTGCGACGGCTGCCGCGCAAGCGGCGTCTGCGAGCTGCATGCGCAAACATCCATGCGGAAATGCGCCGCGTGGGCGCATGGCAAGTCAACTGGGAGAAAGATTGTGTGGGTCTTCAGTCCCGACCGAATCCGGTGGGAGCGGACATGAACCGATTCGTCCACCGCCTCATCATGTCGATGCTGCTGGTCGCGGTCCTCGTCCTCGTCTGGAACGTGCTGGGCTCGCGCTGAGATGGCACCCGTAAATGTACGGGTGCCATCTCTTTATTCGCGGATCAATTGCTGACGCCTCAGCGCCGCGCGAATGCGCCGCCGGTTGTGCCGCTAGTCCTTGCCTATCGCCGCATCGGCGCTGACCGAGCCGCCGCCGGCTGCCGAGAGGTAGAGGCAGGCGAAGCAGAACAGGATCGCCGCGGTGCCACCATTGAGCAGCGGCAGGAACACCGGCGTTTCGCCCTTGAACATGTGCCCCATGAAATAGGCGAAGGCCATCTCACCCGAGAGGATGAATGCCGCGAGGCGGGTGAACAGGCCGATCATCAGCAGCGCGCCAAGCACGAGCTCAAGCGTACCGGCTGCGTAGATAATCGGCGGGATGTTTGCGAAGTAGGGAAGCACCGGAAACTTGAACAGCTTGGCGATGCCGTACTGGAACAGCAGCAGGCCGGTGACGAAACGAAACAGGCTCAAGAGAACCGGTTGAAAGCGAACGAGATAGGGAAAGTTCATTGGTTTGTGCCCTCCATCCAATGCTGCGACTAGGACCGCATTCAGTTCTGCGCTGCAAGCCGCCCAAGGGCAATTTGCGCTGACATTTTTGTCATGTCGGACAAAACACCGCGGGAGGGACTTTCAGCCGCGCGCCATCCACATCTTTTGCAGCTGTTCGCGCCGTGCCCATCCGTAATTTCCCGGTGACGCGAATGCCCGCAGGTTACCTCTGAGACACCTACCGCCGCAAGGCGGGCACGACCAGGAACGGGATCATCCCGAGCACCACGCTCGCAAGCGCGAAGGCGAGCAGCGCGTTGTAGCCGTGGGTCGCGTCGTGGATCAGGCCGCCGCTCCAGGAGCCGAACGCCGAGCCGAGTCCGCTGCCGATCGAGATGGTGCCGTAGATGGTGCCGACGCGCTTGCCCCCGAAGATCTTCATCGCGGTCGCCGTGATCAGCGGTCCACGTGAGCCCATCATGCTGCCGAAGCAGACCACGAATCCGGTGAGCAGGAGGAGATTGGCGGAGTATTGCAACAGCCACAGCAGGAAGATGCCGAGGATCGAGATCGCGTAGCTGAGCAGCACCGACGGCCGGCGTCCGATCAGGCCGTCGAGCGCTGACACGCCGAGCATGCCGAACACCAGGACGACGCCGGAGAAGCCCCAGGCCGTCGCGGCCTGCAGCGGCGGAAAGCCGGCATCGATCAGATAGGCCACGATCTGGGCGGCGATCGCGTACATGCCGACCGCGGTGAAGAAGAAGGTCGAGAACAGCGCCCAGAAGGCGTGATGGCGCATCGCGCTCGGAAGGGTCCAGCCGTGATCGACGAAATCGGGATCGGTCTTCTTGGCGATATGCGGCGAGCCCGAGGCGAACAGCCGCCATGGCAGCAGCATCAGCGGCACCAGCAGGCCGAGCGCGGCGAAGCCGAACAGCTGGTAGGTTTCGCGCCAGCCGAGATGATCGATCAAAAGCTGCGAGGCCGGCAGCAGCGCCAGCACGCCGCCCCCCATGGCCGAGTAGACCACCGCCATCGCGGTCGGCAGCTTTGGGCCGAACCAGCGGCCGAGCAGGATCGAGTTCGGCACATTGCCGATGAAGGCGACGCCGATGCCGACGCAGAGTCCGATCGAGAGCTGGAATTGCCAGAGTGACTGCGCGTGGCTTGCGATCAGGAAGGCCGAGCCGAGCAGCAACAGCCCGAGTGCATAGACGACGCGCGGTCCGGAATGATCGAACAGGCGCCCGACCAATGGCGCCATCAGTCCGCTGACGAGCCAGGTCAGCGAATAGATCGAGACCACCTGGGCGCGATCCCAGCCAAAGTTTTCCGAGATCGGCTTCAGGAAGACGGTGAAGCTTTCGCTGAGGCCGCGGCCGAGCACGGCGAGTGTGAAGCAGAGCGCGAGCACCACCAGCGCGGTGCGCACGACGCCCTGCGGCGTCGCCGTGACGCGTTCCCGGGTCGTTTGCTTGGACTGTTCCTCTAGCGTGTTCTGGTCCATTGCCGATCAGGGAGCGCGCTTCAGCGCGCCCTGACAAGCAGCGAAAAGCTCATACGCCTATGCAGGCCTGAGGAGGATGTGCTTCTTCTTGCCGAACGACAGTTTGACCACGCCTTCCGGCGTCAGGTTGGCCGCCGACAACGCCATCTTCTCGTCCGTGACAGGCTCGTCATTGACGCGCAGGCCGCCGCCCTTGATCTGGCGCCGTGCTTCGCCATTGGAGGCAACGAGGCCCGCCTTGACGAAGGCATTGAGCACGCCGAGGCCGGCGTCGAACTCGCCGCGCGGAATTTCCACGGTCGGGAGACTCTCGGCCAGCGCGCCTTCCTCGAAGGTGCGGCGCGCGGTCTCGGCCGCCTCGTTCGCGGCGTCGCGGCCATGCAGGAGCGCGGTCGCCTCGGTGGCGAGTACCTTCTTGGCCTCGTTGATCTCGGAGCCTCCGAGCGCCTCGAGCTTCCTGATCTCGCTCATCGGCAGCGTCGTGAACAGCTTGAGGAATTTGCCGACGTCGGCATCCTCGGTGTTGCGCCAGTACTGCCAGAAATCATACGGCGAGAATTGGTCGGCGTTGAGCCAGACCGCGCCTTGCGCGGTCTTGCCCATCTTGACCCCCGATGCCGTCGTCAGCAGCGGCGTCGTCAGCGCGAACAGCTGATGGGTGCCCATGCGGCGGCCGAGATCGACGCCCATGATGATGTTGCCCCACTGGTCGGAGCCGCCCATCTGCAAGTTGCAGCCGGTCCGCCTGGCGAGTTCGACATAGTCGTAGGCCTGGCAGATCATGTAGTTGAACTCGATGAAGCTCATCTCCTGCTCGCGTTCGAGGCGCAGGCGCACGGAGTCCATGGTCAGCATACGGTTGACCGAGAAGTGCCGGCCGACGTCGCGCAGCATCTCGATGTAGTTGAGCTTTGTCAGCCACTCGGCATTGTCGAGCATGACGGCGTCGCTCTTGCCGTCGCCATAACGCAGCACTTTTGCGAACACGCCGCGGATCGATTCCTTGTTGGCCTCGATCTCGGCGACAGAGCGGATTGCACGCGTCTCGTCCTTGCCGGAGGGATCGCCGACCATGGTGGTGCCGCCGCCCATCAGGGTGATCGGCTTGTTGCCGGACTGCTGCAGCCAGTGCAGCATCATCATGGTCAGGTAGTTGCCGATATGCAGCGAGCGGGCGGTGCAATCGTAGCCCACATAGCCGGTCACCTCGCCCTTGGCGGCGAGTGCGTCCAGCCCCTCGAAATCGGAGCACTGATGGACGAATCCACGTTCCTGCAGCGTGTTGAGGAAATCCGATTTGAATGCAGTCATTTGTCGGCGCGCCTGACAATTCTTGGTTTACTGTTTTGGGAGCAATTTAAGGGTCTTCTATGGGAACTCGATTGCTGCCCGCCACTTTGGCCTGTGGCATTATAAGATGTGTCCCTCTGGCACAAGATCGGCATGCCGGAAGGGTCTCTTGAGGACGCTGATCCATGATGTTGACGGCACTCGGTTTGATGAGCGGCACCTCGCTGGACGGGGTGGATGTTGCGCTGATCGAAACCGACGGAAAGCAGGTGAAGGCATTCGGGCCGTCCGGCTACCGGCCGTATAGCCCGGCGGAGCGCAACCTGCTGCGCCAGGCGCTGAGCGAGGCGGTGCACCTGCCGCAGCGCGATGCCCGGCCGGGGATTTTGGCCGAGGCCGAGCGCGCGGTGACCCAGGCGCATGCTGAGGCGGTCGCCGCCTTTGTCGCCCAGAATCGGATGAGGCCGGAAGACATCGACATCGTCGGCTTCCACGGCCAGACCGTGCAGCATCGCCCCGAGAAACGGCTGACGGTGCAGATCGGCGATGCGCCGGCGCTGGCCAAGGCGATCCACATCCCCGTGATGCATGATTTCCGCGCCGCCGACGTCGAAGCTGGCGGGCAGGGCGCGCCATTCGTGCCGGTCTACCACCGGGCGCTCGTCCAGTCGCTGGAGCGCGAAGGGCCGATCGTTGTCGTCAATATCGGCGGCGTCTCCAACATCACCTATATCGACGGCAACGACACGCTGATCGCCTGCGATACCGGGCCCGGCAACGCGCTGCTCGACGATTTCATGTACCGCACCATGAACCAGGCGTTCGACGCGGACGGAAAGTTCGCCGCCCTCGGCAAGGCGGACGAAGCCTGGATCGCGCGGGCGCTGGAGTTGCCGTTCTTCGCAAGCCCGCCGCCGAAATCGCTCGACCGCAACGATTTTGCCGCACTAAAGCTCGGCGAGGTGCAGCCGGCCGACGGCGCCGCGACTCTGACCGCCTTCACCGCGGCGGCCATCGCCCGCATCATCCCGCTGCTGCCACGTAGGCCGCGAAGCTGGATCGTCTGCGGCGGTGGCGCCCGCAACCGGACCATGCTCCAGATGCTGCGGGAGCGCGTTGGGTCCGCCACTGTCGAGGCCGCCGAGGCAGTCGGCTGGGCCTCCGACGCCATCGAGGCGCAGGCCTTCGGCTTCCTTGCCGCGCGCGGCCTGAAGGGCCTGCCGCTGTCGTATCCCGCGACCACGGGCGTGCCGATGCCGATGACGGGCGGGGTGATCGCGCGGCCTTGAGCTGATCCCGAGATCGATACCGGTCGATGCAAATGCATCGAACTTGACTAGTGCATGCAAATGCATCTATCTTGGATGCAGTTGCATCCAACCGCCGGGATCATTGCCGTGACCGCTTCACTCAAACTGATCAGCCACAAGCTTTGTCCATACGTGCAACGCGCGGTGATCGCGCTCAACGAGAAAGGCGTGCCATTCGAGCGGGTCGACATCGATCTCGCCAACAAGCCCGACTGGTTTCTCAAATTGTCCCCGCTCGGTAAGGTGCCGGTGCTGGTCGTGACGAGCGAGAAGGGCGAGGTCGCGCTGTTCGAGAGCAACGTGATCTGCGAGTACATCGAGGAGACGCAAGGCGGTGTGAGGCTGCATCCGGCGGATGCCTTGAAGCGTGCCGAGCACCGGGCGTGGATGGAGTTTGGTTCGGCAGTGCTCGGCGACCTCTGGGGTCTGGAGACCACGACCGATCCGGCGACGTTCGAGAGCAAGCGCCAGGCGCTCGTCGCAAAATTCGCGCGGGTCGAGGCGGCGCTCGGCGCCGGTCCTTATTTTGCCGGCGAAGCGTTCAGTTTGGTCGACGCAGTGTTCGCGCCCGTCTTCCGCTATTTCGATCTGTTCGACGAGCTGATGGAGCACGGCATTTTCCGCGATGTGCCGAAGGTCCGCGCATGGCGCGCCGAACTGGCGAAGCGTCCGAGCGTCCGCACCGCGGTCGGCGCGGACTATCCGCAATTGCTGCGCGCCTTCCTGGTGCGCCATGACGCGCATCTGCTCAAGCTCGCGGCTTGAGCCCTCGCCGATGTCGCAATCCATGGCCTGGCTGATGCTGGTAATCGCAGGCCTCCTCGATGTCGGCTGGGCGATCTCGATGAAATTTGCGGAGGGCTACACGCGTGTGGGCTGGAGTATCGTCTCGCTGGTGCTGCTCGCCGCCTTTGTGTTCCTGCTCGGACGCGCCTTGAAGGTGCTCGAGGTCGGCGTCGCCTATTCCGTTTGGACCGGCATCGGCGCGGCCGGCACCTTCGTCATGGGTGTGGTGCTGTTCGGGGAGACCCTGAGCGCGATGAAGCTTGCGGGGATCGTGCTGGTGCTGACGGGGATCGCGGCGCTCAAGCTGGCCTAGAGCTCTGCGGCCATTTTCGCGAGCGTCGCGATCGTGTTCATGTTGCGCGCGGTGCCGGTCTTGGCGGCGGGGATGACCAGCTTCGACGTGCCCATGCCGTCGCCGTAATGCACGTAGATCTCGCGGTGGCCGAGGCGGACCTCCTCCTTGTTCTGGCCGCGAATGCCGGCGAGCGCATCCGCCGGCGGCGCCTTGTCGAGGAAGATCGCGACGGTGCGGTTGGGCGCGGCCTTTGGAAACGGATTATCGGCCAAGACCCGCGCCATCTCGGTGGCGCTGCGCACGAGCACGCCGACCGGCGCGCCGGCATAGGCGTGCAACCGCTTTTCGAGTGCGGTCTTGATCGCAGATTGCGACTTGCGGCTTGTGAAGACGACGTTGCCGCTTGCAATATAGGTGCGCACAGCGGCGTAGCCGAGCTCCTCGCAAATGGCCTTGAGTTCGCTCATCGGCAGTTTGCCGGTGCCGCCGACATTCACGGCACGCAGCAATGCGATGAACGCGCCCACGGAAAGCTCAGCGCACGTTGGCGAGGCGCATGTCGAGATAGGCGGTGATGGTTTCCATCAACGGCTCGAGCTTGGCGTCGAAGAAGTGGTTGGCGCCGGGGATGACCTGCTGGTCGATCACGATGCCCTTTTGCGTCTTCAGCTTCTCGACCAGCGTGTTGACGTCCTTGGGCGGCACCACCGCGTCCTTCTCGCCGTGCACGATCAGGCCAGAGGACGGGCAGGGTGCGAGGAACGAGAAGTCGTAGAGGTTGGCGGGCGGCGCGATCGAGATGAAGCCCTCGACCTCCGGGCGGCGCATCAGCAACTGCATGCCGATCCAGGCGCCGAAGGAGAAGCCGGCAACCCAGCAGGCGCGCGCTTCGGGATTGATGGTCTGCGCCCAGTCGAGCGCCGCGGCCGCGTCCGACAATTCGCCAGTGCCGTGGTCGAACGAGCCCTGGCTGCGGCCGACGCCGCGGAAATTGAACCGCAGCACGGAGAAGCCGCGATGCGCGAACGCATAGTAGCACTGGTAGATGATCTGATGATTCATCGTGCCGTGGAACTGCGGATGCGGATGCAGGACCATCGCGATCGGCGCGTTCTTCTGCTTGGCCGGATGGTAGCGGCCTTCGAGACGGCCGGCGGGGCCGGTGAAAATAACTTCAGGCATGATGATCTCTTGATTGATCCCTTGAAGACGCTCTTCAACAATCAACCGATTGTGCGGATTTCATCGGCTGCTGGGCCGATCAAGCCGCGAATGGAAGGGTGGAGCGGCGCCCTCGGATGATGCGCGAGCGGCGCGCGGCGAACTGACGCGCGCGTTCTAACATGAGGCGAGGGTCAAAAAGCAAGCATCTTGAACATCCCGCAATCGGCTCAAGACGTTAGCGTGTCATGGCCGTCATCGCGCGAAGGCGATTGGGAATCGAGATTGCCAAGTGCTGCCTGCGGGCCCATGTCGGGTACTAGTGCGGGCGAAGCAGTCCGGCTAGAATGGTAATATAATACGTCATGCCAAGCCGTGTTTATCTCGACTGGAATGCGACCACGCCGCTTCGCGCCGAGGCCCGAAGCGCGATGCTCGCAGCCTACGAGCTGGTCGGCAATCCGTCCTCGGTGCACGCCGAGGGGCGCGAGGCGCGTCGGCTTGTCGAGGAGGCACGAACCACGCTTGCGATGGCCGCGGGAGCGCTGCCGCGGAACGTCGTCTTCACCTCCTCGGGAACCGAAGCCAACGCGCTGGGGCTGTCGCCGGGGCTTCGGGGGCTGTCTGGCGGGCCTGTCGAGCGGCTCCTGGTCTCGGCGGTCGAGCATGCGTCGGTGCTGGCGGGCGGCCGGTTCCCGGCCGATAGAATCGGTCAGGTTAGGGTTACGCGCTCCGGCGTGATCGACCTCGACGATTTGAAGGCGCTGCTCGGCGACGGCCCGCCGGCGCTGGTCTCCATCATGGCGGCCAACAATGAGACGGGCGCGCTGCAGCCTATCGCCGAGGCCGCGGCAATCGTTCACGCGGCTGGCGGCCTCCTGCACGTCGATGCAATCCAGGCGTTTGGAAAAATCCCTTTCGATATCAAAGCTATCGGCGCAGACCTTGCGACCTTTTCTGCACACAAGATCGGCGGTCCCAAGGGTGTTGGCGCGCTGGTCGCGGCCGAGGGCGTGGCCGGGCTTGAGCCGTTGCTGCGGGGCGGCGGACAGGAGCTGAACCGGCGCGCCGGAACCGAGAATGTCGCCGGTATTGCCGGCTTCGGGGCAGCGGTCCGGGTCGGCCTTCAGGCTTTGACAGAGGATGCGGACCGGATGGTAAGTCTTAGAGATCGCTTGGAAAATGGCATCCGCTCCATGGCCGGCGCAACGGTCTTCTCAAGCGACGTCAGGCGGTTGCCCAATACCGTTCTTTTCACGGCTCCCGGCTTGAAAGCTGAGACCGCGGTGATCGGCTTCGACCTCGAAGGCATCGCCGTGTCTTCAGGCTCTGCCTGTTCCTCGGGCAAGGTCCAGCCATCCCACGTGTTGTCGGCCATGGGGTATGATCCGACCGTCGCCCAGGGAGCGGTGCGTCTAAGTCTGGGCTGGTCCACGGAGCCGGATGACATCAACAGGGCGTTAGAGGCTTGGCGAAAGCTCGGTAATACCCTACTTAAGGGATAGGCGATGAAACACGGCTTGAACGGTTCTAAGCGCGTGCTTCCCGCCAAGAAACATCGTAATAGTCGTCCGAGTTTGATGATCCACCGCGGTCCTTGAAACCGCGAGCGGAGGATAGAATGCCAGCCGTGCAAGAGACGGTCGAGCGCGTGAAGCGCATCGACGTCGATCAGTATCGTTATGGGTTTGAGACCCTGATCGAGTCCGACAAGGCCCCAAAGGGGCTGTCGGAAGAGACCGTCAAGTTCATCTCCGAGAAGAAGAACGAACCCGCCTGGATGCTCCAGTGGCGGCTCGAAGCCTATCGGCGCTGGCTAACCATGACCGAGCCGACCTGGGCGCGCGTCGATTATCCCAAGATCGACTTCCAGGACCTCTATTATTATTCGGCGCCGAAGCCGAAGAAGACGATCACCTCGCTCGACGAGATCGATCCAGAGATTCTGAAGACCTACGAGAAGCTCGGCATTCCCTTGCGGGAAGTCGCCATGCTCGAAGGCGTCGAGCCGAAGCCCGGCGAGGAAGATCCCACGCGTCGCAAGATCGCGGTCGATGCCGTCTTCGATTCGGTTTCGGTTGCGACCACCTTTAAGGCGGAGCTGAAGAAGGCCGGCGTGATCTTCATGCCGATCTCGGAGGCGATCCGCGAGCATCCCGAGCTGGTGCAGAAATATCTGGGATCCGTGGTGCCGACCTCGGACAATTTCTACGCGACGCTGAACTCGGCGGTGTTTTCGGACGGTTCGTTCGTCTACGTGCCGCCGGGCGTGCGCTGCCCGATGGAGCTGTCGACGTACTTCCGCATCAACGAGCGCAACACCGGCCAGTTCGAGCGCACGCTGATCATCGCCGACAAGGGCTCCTACGTCTCCTATCTCGAGGGCTGCACCGCGCCGCAGCGCGACGAGAACCAACTGCACGCAGCCGTGGTCGAGCTCGTCACACACGACGACGCCGAGATCAAATATTCGACGGTGCAGAACTGGTATCCCGGCAATTCGGAAGGCAAGGGCGGCATCTACAATTTCGTCACCAAGCGTGGCGATTGCCGCGGCAACAATTCCAAGATCTCCTGGACCCAGGTCGAGACCGGTTCGGCGATCACCTGGAAATATCCGAGCTGCATCCTGCGCGGCGACAATTCGCGTGGCGAATTCTACTCGATCGCGATCTCGAACGGCTATCAGCAGGTCGACTCGGGCACCAAGATGATCCATCTCGGCAAGAACACGTCGAGCCGCATCATCTCCAAGGGCATCGCCGCCGGCAAGTCGCAGAACACCTATCGCGGCCTCGTCACGGCGCATCGCAAGGCGACCGGCGCGCGCAACTTCACCGCCTGCGATTCGCTGTTGATCGGCGACAAATGCGGCGCGCACACCGTTCCCTACATCGAAGCCAAGAACTCGTCGGCGACGTTCGAGCACGAGGCCACCACGTCGAAGATCTCCGAGGACGTGCTGTTCTACTGCATCCAGCGCGGCCTCACGCAGGAGGAGGCGGTCGGCCTCGTGGTCAACGGCTTCGTCAAGGACGTGCTGCAGCAACTGCCGATGGAGTTCGCGGTGGAAGCGCAGAAGCTGATCTCGATCTCGCTTGAAGGATCGGTCGGCTAGCGCCGACCTCATCCTGAGGAGGCCGCGTAAGCGGCCGTCTCGAAGGATGGATACGAAAAGATTGTTGGCCTTAATCCTTCGAGACGCGCCTGCGGCGCTCCTCAGGATGAGGAGATAGATGGAAACAAGATATGGCTTTGCTCGAAGTGAAAGACCTCAAGGTTCGTGTTGAGGAACGTGAGATCCTCCACGGGCTGACGCTGACCGTGAACGAGGGCGAGATCCACGCGATCATGGGGCCGAACGGCTCCGGCAAGTCGACGCTGTCCCACGTCATCGCCGGCAAGCCGGGTTACGAGGTGACCGACGGCGAGATCCTGTTCAAGGGCGAAGATTTGCTCGCGATGGCCCCCAACGAGCGCGCCGCCAAGGGCGTGTTCCTGGCGTTCCAGTATCCGGTCGAGATCCCCGGCGTCTCCACCATGAATTTCCTGCGTACCGCGCTGAACGCGCAGCGCAAGGCGCGCGGCGAGAGCGAATATTCGACGCCCGACTTTTTGAAGAAAGTCCGCGAAGTCTCGAAGTCGCTGAACATCCCGCAGGACATGCTCAAGCGCGGCGTCAATGTCGGTTTTTCCGGCGGCGAGAAGAAGCGCAACGAGGTGCTGCAGATGGCGCTGTTTGAGCCGAGCCTGTGCATCCTCGACGAGATGGATTCCGGCCTCGACATCGACGCGTTGCGCATTGCGGCCGATGGTGTCAACGCGCTGCATTCGCCCAAGCGCGCGATGGTCGTTATCACCCACTATCAGCGGTTGCTGAACTACATCGTCCCCGACATCGTGCACGTGATGTCGAAGGGCCGTGTCGTGAAGAGCGGCGGCAAGGAACTGGCGCTGGAACTGGAAGCGTCCGGCTACGCCCAGTTCGAGGACGCAGCGTAAGGAATTTTGCGATGAACGTTGCTGTGGCAAAGACCGGAAATGGCCGCGCGGTGAGCGATCTCTTCGCCAGCGCCGCAGGCCGTCTGCCGGGTTCGCCTTCCGTGATCGCGGTGCGTCGCGAGGCGTTCGAGACCTATGAGCGTCTCGGCCTGCCGCACCGCCGGATCGAGGAATGGAAATACACCGATCTGCGCGCGCTGGTCGGCGAGGTGCTGCCGCTGGCGGCTGCACCCGATGCGGCTGCGTTGAAGCGTGCCGCGGACGCCGTGAAGGCGCATGCGATCGCGGGCGCCCGCAAGCTGGTGCTGGTCGACGGCGTGTTCGCGGCCGATTTGTCGGACCTGAAGGCGCTTGGCTCCGAGGTGAGCGTCAAGACGTTGCGTGAGGTGCTGGAGAACAAGGCCAATCCCGCCGCCGCCGATCTCCTGCAGACCATTTCAAGCGACGCCGTGATCTCGCTCAATGCGGCGATGGCGACCGACGGCGTGGTGATCTCGGTCGCTGATGGCGCGCAGCCGTCCGCCCCGGTCCAACTTATTCATGTCGCGACCGCATCTTCGGCCTCGTCGTTCACGCGCTCGCATCTGCGTATCGGCAAGGGCGCCCGGGCGACGATCATCGAAAGCTTCGTCGCGGCTGGAAAGACGAGCGCCTATCAAGTCAACGATGCCGTCATCCTCGCGGTCGGCGACAACGCAGACGTCGCGCATATCCGCCTGATGGACGATTCGCCGGATGCGGTGAACATCACCTCGCAGTTCGTCACGGTCGGTGCGAATACGAAGCTCAATTTCTTCAACATGACCACCGGTGCTGCGGTCAGCCGCCTGCAAGGCTTCATCACGCTGGCGGGCGAGGGCAGCGAGCTCTCCGTCAACGGCGTGAACCTGTTGCAGAAGACCGAACATGGCGACACCACCTTGGTGGTCGACCATGCCGTGCCGAACTGCGTGAGCCGCGAGGTTTTCCGCGCCGTGATCGACGACCGCGCCCATTCGGTGTTTCAGGGCCGCATCATCGTTCGTCCCGACGCACAGAAGACCGACGGCAAGATGATGATCCGCGCGCTGCTGCTCTCGGACGAAGCGGAAGCCGACAACAAGCCCGAGCTCGAGATTTTCGCTGACGACGTCTCCTGCGGTCACGGCGCCACCGCCGGTGCGCTCGACGACAGTCTGCTGTTCTATCTGAAGGCGCGCGGCTTGCCGGAGAAGCAGGCCCAGGCGCTGCTGATCCAGGCTTTCGTCGGCGAGGCGATCGAGCAGATCGCCGACGATGATCTGCGCGAGCACGTGATCGGCATTGCCGAGCGCTGGCTGGAGCGGCGCCAATGAGCATGCATCCGGCAGTCAAGAACGGCTCTTACGACGTTGCGCGCGTGCGCCAGGATTTTCCGGCGCTGGCCATGCAGATCTATGGTAAGCCGCTGGTCTATCTCGATAACGCGGCTTCTGCACAGAAGCCGAGCGCCGTGCTCGATCGCATGACGCAGGCCTATACCTCCGAATACGCCAACGTGCATCGCGGCCTGCATTACCTGGCCAATGCCGCGACCGAAGCCTATGAGGGCGGTCGCACCAAGGTGGCGCAGTTCATCAACGCGCCGCGGACCGAGGAAGTGATCTTCACCCGCAACGCGACCGAGGCGATCAATCTCGTCGCCTCGTCCTGGGGCGAGCCGAACATCAAAGAAGGCGACGAGATCGTCATCTCGATCATGGAGCACCACTCCAACATCGTGCCCTGGCATTTCCTCAGGGAACGCCACGGTGCCGTGATCAAATGGGCGCCGGTCGACGACGAGGGCAATTTCCTCATCGACGAATTCGAAAAGCTGCTGACGTCGAAGACTAAGCTGGTCGCGATCACGCAGATGTCGAACGCGCTCGGCACCATCGTCCCGGTCAAGGACGTCGTGAAGATCGCCCACGCCCGCGGCATTCCCGTGCTGGTCGACGGCAGCCAGGGCGCGGTGCATATCCCAGTCGACGTCCAGGACCTCGGCTGCGACTTCTACGTCTTCACCGGCCACAAGGTCTACGGTCCGACCGGCATCGGCGTGCTCTGGGCCAAGTACGACCACCTGGTCGCGATGCGTCCGTTCAACGGCGGCGGCGAGATGATCCGCGAAGTCTCGCGCGACATCGTCACCTATGGGGATCCCCCGCACAAATTCGAGGCCGGCACGCCGGCGATTGTCGAGGCCGTCGGGCTTGGCGCCGCCATCGACTACGTCAATTCGATCGGCAAGGAGCGTATCGCCGCGCACGAGCACGATCTCGTCACCTACGCCCAGGACAAGCTGCGCGAGATCAACTCGCTGCGGCTGATCGGCACGGCACGGGGCAAGGGCCCGGTGATCTCTTTTGAGCTCAACGGCGCCCACGCCCATGACGTCGCCACCGTGATCGACCGCCAGGGCATCGCGGTGCGCGCCGGCACCCATTGCGTGATGCCGCTTTTAGAGCGGTTCAACGTCACGGCCACATGCCGGGCGTCGTTCGGCATGTATAATACGCGAGAAGAAGTCGATCATCTGGCACAGGCGCTGTTGAAGGCGCGGGATTTGTTCGCATGAGTGACACGGCCGAAATCAAAGCCAATCCGATGGAAACCCAGTCGGCGCTGCCGCCTGAGGAGACCGAGCGTCTCACCACCGAGATCATCGCCGGGCTGAAGACCGTGTTCGACCCGGAAATCCCGGCTGACATCTACGAGCTCGGCCTGATCTACAAGGTCGAGATCAAGGACGATCGCTCGGTCGACGTGCAAATGACGCTGACGACGCCGAACTGCCCGGCTGCCGGCGAGCTGCCGACCATGGTCGAGAACGCGGTCGCCAGCGTTCCCGGCGTCGGCGTGGTCGACGTCAAGGTGGTCTGGGAGCCGGCCTGGACGCCGGAACGCATGAGCGACGAGGCCCGCCTCGTGCTCAACATGTGGTGACGCGTAACCCTGGCTTTAGATACTCGTTAGATCCTTGGCATTGAATTCGCTCGGCAACGGACCACATCATTGACATGACACAGATATCGTCGGGCTCGACACCAGCATCCACTCCGAAACCGCGGCGGCCGCGCCCACAAGTGATGCGGCTGACGGATGCTGCTGCCCAGCGCATCAACGAGCTGACCCAGCGCGCCGATTCCGAGATTGTGGGCCTGCGCGTCGGCGTCAAGAACGGCGGCTGCGCCGGCCAGTCCTACACGGTCGAATACGCCCATGATGTTCGCCCGACCGACGAGGTCGTCGAGGACAAGGGCGTCAAGATCCTGGTCGATCCGAAGGCCGTGCTGTTCCTGCTCGGTACCGAGATGGACTACAAGGCCGACAAGATGCAGGCCCAGTTCGTCTTCAACAACCCCAACCAGATCTCCGCCTGCGGCTGCGGCGAGTCGGTCGAGCTGCGCCCGGCGCAGATCGACGGGTAGTTTTTCCGTCATTGCGAGGAGCACTTGCGACGAAGCAATCCAGGCTGTCTCCGCGTCGACAGCCTGGATTGCTTCGCTTCGCTCGCAATGACGGCGGTGGTATGAACGCTGGGCTGCTCGCCCCGGGAAGCCTGCCATGAACCGCGAATTCCTGATCGACCTGTTCGCCGATTTCGGCCCCGTCGCCATCCGAAAAATGTTCTCCGGCTACGGCATCTCCGCCGACGGCGTCAATTTCGCGCTGGCCTTGCGCGCCGGCCTGTTTTTCCGCGCCGACGAGGTGACCATCCCGGATTTTGAAGCGGAAGGCTCGAAGCCGTTCCAATACGCGACCCGCGCCAAGACCGTGGTGGTGAACTCCTATTGGGAGCTGCCGGCTCGGCTGTTCGACGATTCCGAGGAGCTTTCGCAATGGGCGAGGGCCGCGCTCGCCGCCGCCCAGCGCGCCAAGGTGAAGAAGCGGCCCAAGCTCAAGAAGGCGGCGAAGAATCAAGCAGCCAAGAAGGCGGTTCGTAGGGTGGGCAAAGCGAAGCGTGCCCACCGCTAAGGTCGCGGAGCGGAAGATGGTGGGCACAGCGCTGTGCGCCTTTGCCCACCCTACGCGACTTCACTCCACGGCCTTGGTCAGGCCAACCCTCATGTCTTTGGCGATGTAAACGCAGACACCGTCAGCCAGCACGCTGCCGTCGGCAAATCCCAGGACCAGCCTGCCGCGCCTCACCTGGCGCATGACGACCTCGTAGCGCACGCATCGTGTGTCCGGTGTGATGGAGCCCGTGAACTCCACCTCGCCGACGCCGATGGCGCGGCCTTTGCCCGGGGAGCCCGACCATCCCAGCCAATAGCCGACCATCTGCCACATGGCATCCAGCCCCAGAGAGGCCGGCATCGTGGCATCGCCGCGATAGTGGCAATCGAAGAACCAATGGCCCGGCGCGATGTCGAACTCGCCGACGATATGGCCCTTGCCGAACTCGCCGCCGTCCAGGCTGATCTCCGTGATGCGATCCATCATCAGCATCGGCGGCGCCGGTAATTGCGCATTGCCCGGGCCGAAATAGCCGCCCTCGCTCGATCTCAGCAGCTCATCCCTCGTGTAGGACGGTTGCGGCGTGTGAAAATCATGCGGGTTGGGCAAGACGACAAGTCCTCCGGATGCTCGCGGGCGGACCCCTCAAGGCGGCGAGAGAGATGTCGTTTGTCCGGTCAGAATGTCAAGCGCGGGTGGCGGTGCGTGGCTTCGGCGTCACGCCACCCGGTTGTGTGTCTCGACTGCGAATTCCGGATCGGCCTCGCAGATCACGCGGTTGCGGCCGTTGCGTTTGGCGGCGTAGAGGCAGGCATCCGCGCGTTCGATCAGCGCATCGGTGTCGTCGCCCGGCTTGAGCATGGAGACGCCGACCGAGATGGTGACGCGGCCGAGGATTTCGCCGGTGGACTTCTTTTTCAATTCCTTGGCCATCACCGCGCGGCGGATGTGATCGGCCACCGTGAGGGCCTGGCGCAGCGCGGTGTTGGGCAGCACGACCGCGAATTCCTCGCCGCCATAGCGGGCGGTGATGTCCTGGCCCTTGATGGTCTGCTTCAGCGACAGGCCGACCAGCCGCAGCACCTGGTCGCCGGTGAGATGACCGTAGGAATCGTTGAACGACTTGAAATGATCGATGTCGACCAGCAGCAGCGACAGCGGCTCACCGGAGGCGAGCGCGCCTTCCACGGCCATGTCGATCATGCGATCGAAATATTTGCGGTTGCCGAGCCCCGTCAGCGGATCGGTGAGGCTCTCTGCGCGGATCGCCTCCAGGCTCTGCTGGAGGTTGCTGATCTCGCTCTTCGACAGCGTCAGCCGGTCTTCCAGCGCCTTGTTGGTCTCGCGCATCTCGCGGGTCGAATGCAGCAGCGTCTCGACGATCGACTTGAGCTGCTCGCGGCTCTTGGCCGATGACAGCTTTTCGGTCGCGCCCGACAGGCTGGCATCGTAGGAGCCGGTCATCCCGAGCGCGTCGCCGAGGACCTTCATCACGTCGTCGATCTCGCCGATGACGCGCGCGCCGACCTTGTCGATGCGGTCGGTAGTCTTGATGTGGGAGAGGTAGGTCTCGTAGATCTGATCGAGATCGGCTTCGGTGAGATTGCCGCTCCGCGCCAGCGTCTCGTTGATGATCTTGTTGAGTGGAGCGTTGTAGCCGGTGGCGTAGACGTACCAGATCTCGTAATTGCGGGGAATTGCCGTCTGCCGTAGCGATCGGATCTGACCGAGCGCTACCTCGGCGAACGCCATCGTGCGTTCGTGTTCGTCGAGCACCTTGACCACGGAACATACCCCACAGCGATCAGCGTGCCGGCGACCGCAGCAATACTTAAATTATGTTCGTAGGCTAACGGACGATCGTGAACGCCCCGTAAATATACGTCCACGAATGCATCCGAAAAAGTGCGCGCCAGCTTGGTTTCAACCAAAGCCGGGCGCGTATCGTGCTTCAGGCGCCGGCGGGGGAGCGAACCGGACGCAGCAGAAATGCCGGCAGATGCGAGTGGTCGCCCGGCTCGCTGTCGGCCTCGCGTTGGCGGCGCGGCTCGGGACGGCCGATCGACGGCACATGCGACGGATTGGCCTGCTGGCGCGCACCGTCACGCGGCTCGGATGCTGGCCTGGCTTCGCGCGGAGGTCTTGCCTCACGCGAAGGTCTGGCTTCACGCGAAGGTCTTGCTTCACGCGAAGGTCTTGCCTCGCGCGCGGGCTTTGCTTCGGAAGCGGGCCTTGCCTCGGGAACGGACCGTGCTTCGGCAGAAGGCTGTGCCTCGCCACGTGGTTCGCGCGGCTCATGGCTGCGTTCACGATCGCGACCGCGCTGCGGCTTGCCGCGTCCGCCGCGTGAACGTTCACGGCCGCGCTGCTCGCGCGGACGCTCGCTCGCATCGGATGCATCGGTGCGGACTTCGAAATCGCCTTCGGCGCGCGGAATGCTCTGGCCGATCAGCTTCTCGATCGCCACCATCGACTTCTGGTCGAGCGGCGTAACGAGCGAGATCGCCATGCCGGACCGGCCTGCGCGACCGGTGCGGCCGACGCGATGGACATAGTCGTCGGGATGGTGGGGAACGTCGAAATTGAAGACGTGGCTGACCTCGGGGATGTCGAGGCCGCGGGCGGCGACGTCGGACGCGACCAGGAGGGGCAGCTCGCCCTTGCGGAACTGCTCGAGTGCCGCCGTGCGGGCCGACTGGTCCATGTCGCCATGAAGCGCACCGACGCTGAAGCCGTGCTTTTGCAGCGATTTGTGAACGACGGCGACGTCGCGTTTGCGATTGCAGAAGATGATCGCGTTCTGGAGATCCTTGGCCTCGCGCAGCAGTCGGCGAAGCAGCTCGCGCTTCTCGTGCGCCTCGCGCCCGGCCGGGACCTGGCACTGCGTAACGGTGACAGCGGTCGTGGCGGGCTTCGATACCTCGACCTTCTGCGGATTGTGCAGGAAGGTTTCGGTGATGCGCCGGATCTCCGGCGGCATGGTCGCGGTGAAGAACAGGGTCTGCCGCGTGAACGGGACGAGCTTGCAGACGCGCTCGATGTCGGGAATGAAGCCCATGTCCAGCATGCGGTCGGCTTCGTCGATGACGAGCAGCTCGACGCCGGTGAGCAGCAGGCCGCCGCGCTCCGTGTGGTCGAGCAGGCGGCCGGGAGTTGCGATCAGCACGTCGACGCCGCGCGTCAGCTTGGCATCCTGGTCGCCGAAGGAAACGCCGCCGATCAGGAGGGCGACGTTGAGTTTCTGGCCCGCGCCGTAGCGGTCGAAGTTTTCCTTCACCTGCGCCGCGAGTTCGCGGGTCGGCTCGAGGATCAGGGTGCGCGGCATGCGCGCCCGGGCGCGGCCCTTTTCGAGAATGGTGAGCATCGGCAGCACGAAGGCCGCGGTCTTGCCGGTGCCGGTCTGGGCGATGCCGAGCACGTCCTTGCGAGCGAGGACGTGAGGGATCGCCTGTTCCTGAATGGGGGTGGGGGTGGTGTAACCGGTGGCCGCCACTGCGGCGAGGACTTTTTCGGATAGTCCGAGATGGGTAAAAGACATTGAGCCTCTGGTCGAAACCGCCGTTCGGAATCGAGGGTAATAAGGCTGTCGCGTTCCACCCCGAAACGGCGCGCTCTCAAAGAAGCTGGGGGTGCTGACTCACGCGAACAAAGCGCCAGGCTCAGGAATCGCTCTTCGATCTGAGCCGCGTCGCCACGGAACATAGGCGGGAATCGGCCAAAGTCAATGGAGCAGGCGCGGGAAGGCCCTAAAAAACCTGAGGTTTTCGCCCAAATAGCGGGCGAGGCTGCGGTTTTCCGCCCAATCCGGCGATCGGCCGGAGCTGTCCAAACGTCGGCTAACGCCCTTCCGAACCTTGGGCCCGGAAGTCGCCGGGGGCCATCCCGTAGGCGGCGTTGAAGACCCGGTAATAGGTCGCGAGGCTGTCGAAGCCGCAGGAGGTCGCGATGTCGGCGATCAACCGGTCCGGGGCTTCGCGCATCAAGCGGCGGCTCCGGTTCAGGCGTTCCTCCGTCACGGTTTGCGAGAAACTCTTGGCCGCGCTTTCGAACAGCATGTGCAGGTGACGCACGGAGATGCCGAGCAGGTCGGCCACCATGGTCGGCGCCAGATTTGGGTCTTGCAGGTGGCGCGCGATCAGGCGCCGTGCGTGCGAGAGCCGGGCGGTCCGCAGCGCGGCCTGCCCGAGGCGGCCGCTGGACCGCAGGATGCCGCGCTCGATCAACGCCAGATGGGCTAAAGCCTGGACGAGGGAAGCGGCATCGGCGGCGCCGTCGTCACCTGCGGCAACCGCACCGAGATCGGCGAAGCAGGCGCCAAGCAGGGGCGCCAGGGTGGAATCGTCGAACGTCCGGGGCGCAAGCTCGCGCATGCGCTTGTCCTGCGTGGAGAGGCCGATCACGGGAATCTTCAGGATCCGCAGGTGGAAGCCTCCTGCGCCCATCGGCGTGGTGCGATAGGGCAAGTCGGTGTGGCTGGTGGCGAAGCTGCCATTGGCGATCGTGAAGTCGCTGCCGCCCATGCCGCCGAACCAGCCGCCGCTGCCGAGCTGCTGATAGACGCAGATGCTGTCGCCCGGCGCGTGAGCGATGTCGGTCAGGCTGCGCTCGACCGTGTAGTGCGAGGCCTTCAGTTCGACGAGGCCGGCTCCGCCAAGCTGGCGCAGCGAGAATTCGCCGAAGAAGTCCGCGCGGCGTTCGCGCTCGAGTTCGGCGGTGACGCCGAACAGGCCCCTGGCGCGCACCTCGCGCCAAAAGTCGAAGCGGTCGTGCGGCTCGACCTCGTCGGTGCACCAGCGATACACGGCGGTCCCTCGCTTCCAGCGGAATTGCCCACAAGAATTGATTGAGAAAAAGCAGATTCCAGCGGGATCTGCCATAGGCTAGACGACAGAACCTGAGTCCTCAGGGCTGTTGAACCAGCGCTATGGCTGGGCCGACTATCACATCAACGACGCGGTTCCCATGAACCGCTGTTCGAAGGAACCGGCGTGGGCCGTTCTTGAGGGATTTTCGATGACGCGTCGGCTTTTCAGAGTACTGGCAGCGCTTGGCCTCGCGGCCGGCCTCAGCGGTTTCGCGCTTCCCGCCTGTGCCGAGAAGCGCGTTGCGCTCGTCGTCGGCAACAACGACTACAGGAACGTTCCGAAGCTGCTCAAGGCGGTCAACGACGCCCGCACCATGGGCGATACGCTAAAGCAGCTCGGCTTCTCGGTGATGGTCGCCGAAAACCAGAGCCGGCAGCAATTTTCGGAGACGCTGCTCGCGTTCGATCGGACGATCGAGCCCGGCGACACCGCGTTCTTCTTCTATGCCGGCCACGGCTTCGAAATCGCAGGCCAGAACTACCTGCTGCCGACGGACGTGCCGGCGGCCACGGAAGGGCAGGAAGAGCTGGTGCGTGACGCCTCCATCCTGGCCGATCGCATCGTCGAGCGCCTCCAGAACAAGAAGGCGCGAACCTCGATCCTGGTGTTCGACGCCTGCCGCAACAACCCGTTCGAGCGCAAGGGTACCCGCGCCGTCTCCGGTGGTGGCGGGCTTGCCCCGATGGTACAGCTGCCCGAAGGCGTGTTCTCGGTCTTCTCGGCGGGCCCGCGCCAGACCGCGCTCGACCGCCTCTCCAACGACGACGCCAACCCCAATTCGGTGTTCACGCGCACCTTCGCCAAGGAGCTGCTCCAGCCCGGCGAGAACCTGGTGCAAGTGGCGCAGCGTACGCGACGTCTCGTCAGCGAGATGGCCGACACCGTCAAGCACAGGCAAGTGCCGGTCTATTTCGATCAGATGGTCGACGACGTCTTCCTCAGCGGCATCGCCAAGGATGCCGCCGCGCGCCCGGCCGATCCACCGGCGCAGAAGCTCGCGGCGCTGCCACCGGTGTCGGTGCCGCGCGTGCCGAAGGAGGAGACCACCAACGCGCCGATCGCGAGCTTCTCGCGCCACAATGGCGGCTGGAGCGTGGTGTTCTCCTTTGCCGATCCGACCCTCGGCGTTTCCTGGCGCATGGCCGGCAATGGCGACTTCCGCGAAACCGGCTTCATCGATACGCTCGACCCGCGCACGCGCAAGAGAATGCCGAACCCGTCGATCGAATTGCCGCCGGACGCGCAAGCCGGCACCATCGAGGTCCGCTATGTCGACCAGTCCGGTGACATGCAGGGCCCGTTCCCGATCAGGTTCGATCCCGAAGCCGCGCTGATCCGCGACCAGCGCAAGATCCTCGACATGACCGCGACGAGCTGGCTGTCATTCCGCGAGTTCAACGGGCTGCTGGTCTACTACACGCACCTCGTGTCCTACCGCTGCGCCATCCGCGAGGTGCGCATCGGCATCGACACCGCCGTTCCGAACCAGGTCTTGAAGATGCCGGGCTGCGACATGCGCGATCCCAGCGCGATCAGCGCCGGCATGCCGCTCTACATGAAGCTCGCGCCGGCAACGCAGTTCATCTCGGTGGAGCTGACCTATCGCGACGGCAGCGTGTCGGAGATCAAGAGCTTCCGCAGCGCGAACCGCAGCAACAATTGAGGTGTCGAGCAGGACGCGTCCGCCGTAGCTATTCGCGGCGCTTCCTGATGAAGCGCTTGACGGCCTCGATCAAGGGCGGAGTCGGCAAGAAGAACGCGCCCATCGCGATCGAGATGATGACGCGGCGCAGCAGGAACTTCTCCTACTCCTCGTACGGATAACCGTTCTGTTCGATGCGCGCCGGCGCAAGCGGCGGCCTGCGCGGTGCGATCATGATCAAGACGAAAAGTACGTTGATCAGGATCCAGACGCCGAGCAGTATGAGGATTGTCTGCACTGCAATTTCCTGAATGAGTCGGAATTGGCGGCGAGGCTAACGGCCATTCACAATCGCGGCAAATGAATCTTGCTTGTTGCACTGCACAGAAACCTTGACCCGTAAATGAGGGCCCGGCCGTGAAACCCGATACCTCGCAGCATCCCCAGGGCTCTTCGTTGAAAGTGCGGTGCTGCATCGTCGGCGGCGGACCGGCCGGCATGATGCTCGGCTATCTCCTCGGGCGCGCCGGCATCGATGTCGTGGTTCTGGAGAAGCATGCGGATTTCTTCCGCGACTTCCGCGGCGACACCGTGCATCCCTCGACACTCCAGGTGATGGACGAGCTCGGCCTGATCGACGGATTTCTGAAGCTGCCGCATCAGCGCTTGCAGAAGATGGACGGCCTGTTCGGCGGTACCCCCGTTCGCATCGCCGATCTCAGCCGCCTCCGCACCAAGTACCCCTTCATCGCCTTCATGCCGCAATGGGATTTCCTGAACTTCCTGCGCGAGGCCGGCCAGCGCTTCGCCTCGCTGAAGGTGATGATGAACACGGAGGCCGTCGATCTGATCCGCCGCGGCGAGACCATCGCCGGCGTGCGGGCGAATACGCCTGATGGCATCGTGGACATCGAAGCCGATCTCACCATCGCCTGTGACGGCCGGCATTCGACCGTGCGAGAGCATTCCGGCCTCGAGGTCGAGGAGATCGGCGCGCCAATGGACGTGCTGTGGTTTCGGGTCGGCCGCAAGGCGAACGAGACCGAGAACGTGTTCGCGCGCGTCGAGCCCGGCAAGATGATGATCACCTTCGACCGCGGCGACTATTGGCAGTGCGCCTATGTCATCGCCAAGGGACAATATGACGCGGTGAAGGCGAGGGGATTGCAGGCGCTGCTTGACGAGGTCGTCCGCATGGCGCCGATCCTGAAGAACGGCATTGCCGACGTGAAGAGCTTCGACGATTTCAAGCTGCTGACCGTTGCGATCAACCGCCTGAAGCGCTGGACGCAGCCGGGCCTGCTTCTCATCGGCGACGCCGCCCATGCGATGTCGCCGGTCGGCGGCGTCGGCGTCAATATCGCCGTGCAGGATGCGGTCGCGACCGCAAATTTGCTGGCGGACAAGCTGCAGCACGGCTGTCCGTCGGAGAACGAGCTCGACGCCGTGCGCCGTCGCCGCGAATTCCCGGTGAAGATGACGCAGCGAATGCAGATGATCGTGCAGAACAACATCATCAGCGGCGCCTTGCGAGGCGGCGACCGGCCGTTGAAAGTGCCGCTCATCGTGCGCCTGATCACCGCGCTGCCGTGGCTCCAGGGCATTCCGGCGCGCCTGATCGCGCTTGGCGTCCGGCCCGAGCACGTGCAGTCGAAGGCTGCGGCGGCACGGTAGCGCAAGGACCCGGTAGGGATAACGCGGCGTTAAATCGCGCTCAGGGCGTTGCCTGCGTACAACAGTTCAGATGGATTGAAGGCGCGCTGCTTGCCAATCCGGCGTCTTAACTGTCTTGATTCAAATTTGAGTAAGACCTGCGTGTGAGCGTGCACCCATCAAAGGACACGGGGTGTACCATGCGTACCAAGTTGATTGCCGCCTTCGCCTGCACGACCGCTCTGGTTTCGACGGGCGCCGCTTCCGCCGCCGATCTCGGCGCGCGCTACACGAAGGCGCCGGCCTATATGGAGTCGATGTTCAACTGGACCGGCTTCTATGTCGGCGGCCACATCGGCGGCGCATGGACCAACGAGCAGTTCATCAACAACGGGACCGGCGCGCCGTTCGGCGATCTGACCCTGGGGCAGGGCTACCGTCAGCGCAGCGCCGGCATCATGGGCGGCGCCCAGATCGGCTACAACTGGCAGGCCAACAACTACGTCTTCGGTATGGAAGGCACGATCTCCGGCCTCGACAACAAGGGCACGGTCGTGAACACGGCATTTGCTCCGGGCGGCAACGTCTTTGATTGGCGCGCCAATGTGCTTGCCACCGTCGTCGGTCGCGCGGGCTTCGCCGTGCAGAACAACCTGTTCTACATCAAAGGCGGCTATGCCGGCGTGAACAACCGTCTGTCGGTCACCGATACGGTCGGTCCGGCCACCGGTTCCGGCGGTCAAACCCATTGGGCCAACGGCTGGACCGTCGGTGCCGGCTGGGAATACGGCATCACCCGCAACTGGATCGTCGGCCTCGAATACAACTACGCAGCCTTCGCCAGCCAGACCTATCAACTTGGCGGCACGTCGGGCAACTACAGCTTCGATGCCAAGCCGCGCGACATCCAGTGGGCCGTCGTGCGCGCCAGCTACAAGTTCGACGCGCCAGTCATCGCCCGCTACTGAGTGGGTCAACGAACGACCAAGCAGCCATAAAAGACGATCACTACCCAAATTCAAAAGCCCCGGCATTGTCCGGGGCTTCTTTTTTGTGTGCAGGTTTATCGCGTACGATCTACGCCATCACCGAGAACCCGCCATCGACGGGCATCGCGGTGCCGGTGACGAAGTTAGAGGCGGACGAGGCAAGGAACACGGTAATGCCGGCGAAATCGTCGATGTCGCCCCACCGCCCCGCAGGCGTGCGTGCCAGCACCCGCTCGTGCAATCCCGATACCTGCTGCCGCGCACCGCGGGTCAGGTCAGTGTCGATCCAGCCCGGCAGGATGGCATTGACCTGGATGTTGTCGGGCGCCCATGCGTTGGCGCAGGCGCGCGTGTACTGAACGATGCCGCCCTTGCTCGCCGCGTAGGCCGTCGCGAAGCTCGCGCCGAAGATCGACATCATCGAGCCGATGTTGATCACCTTGCCGTTGCCGGACGCCTTCAGCGCCGGATAGGCCAGCTTCGAGCACAGGAAGGCGCTGGTGAGGTTGGTGTTGATCACCGTATTCCACTCGTCGAGCTCGAGCTCGTGCGGCGGCTTGCGGATGCTCATGCCGGCATTGTTGATGAGGATGTCGATGCGGCCGAGGTCCCCGACGACACGCTCGACCATCGCGGCGATGGCCGCCTTGTCGGTGACGTCGGTGGGAACACTGATCGCCTTCACGCCGCGTTGACTGAGATCGGCAACGGCGGCGGTAGATTTGGCTTCGTTGCGTCCGACCACGGCGATGTTGGCGCCGGCGTCGGCGAGGCCACGGGCCATGCCGAGCCCGATGCCGCCATTGCCTCCCGTGACGATCGCGACCTTGCCGCGGAGATCGAACCGACTGGATGTCATGCTGCTATTCCCTGGTTTCTTTTATTGGTTGCTCTGCCAGATCAGCACCAGCCCGAAGCCGGCCATGGCTGCGCCATAGCCGGCCCATTGCAACTGGTTGACCATGAAGCTCGATCGCGGCCACGCGACGGTGCCCGTGCCCTGCCCGATCCAGAGCAGCCCGACGGCAAGGGCAAACAGGCCTGCTACAAGCAGAAATCTGCGCATGCATTCCTCCCCATTGGTCCGCTCTGTCGTGCCGCAGCATGACGATAGCCGCGGCCCGAAAACTTGCCGGGAGACTAGCCGTAGCCGTGGTCGGGATACAATGGCTGCTGATGCAGGCCGCAGGGTGAATGCATGTCCACGCAAGGTCCGCTGAAGCACCGTACAACGAAAAAGCCCCGGCGATGCCGGGGCTTTGACGTCTGAAGATTAGGTCAGATCAGATCAGTACTTCGCGACGACCGGACCGGTCCAGTTGAAGCGGTAGACCAGCGAAGTCGAGATCGTCTGGTTCCAGGTGTTGGCGCGGATGTCGCGGCCCACAAGGACGTTGCCAGCATCGAACAGTTCGTTCTGGGTCTTGGCGTTGTAGAAGGCCGAGCGATATTCGGTCTTCATGAACCAGCCGGGCGACTGGATGCCGAAGATGTTCAGGTTGTTCTCGACGCCGCCGCCGACGAACCAGCCATTGCGGTTGTAGCTGTTGAGATGGATACCGGCGGGCACGCCGGCCAGGGTCATGAAGTTGGTCTGGCCGAAGTGAGCGCCCGAGTAACCGCCGTTGACGTAGGAGAGAACGTTCGGAGCGACCAGCCAGCCGAGGCGGACACCAGCGGCCCAGGAATCTTCCAGCTTCTGGTTGCCAGTGATGCCAGCGATCGGATCCTGGATGGTAGCACGGATGCTGCCGAACTGACCGTCAGCGAATACGCCGGCGACCCAGGTGCCGCTGAACTGCCAGTCGTAGCCGAGACCGACGGTGCCGAACCAGCCCGAGCCACCCTGGCGCTGATCGATCGTCAGGGGAACTGCGCCGACCGTGGTCTGCACGCGCTGGTCAGCGGCCGAGAGGCCGCCGCCGGCGCCGCCGAAGAGATAGAAGCCGGTCCAGCTGGCGACAGGCGCTGCCATCGGGGCCTTCACGTAGGGACGGGCGCCAAGGTCAGCGGCCGAGGCCGAACCGGTCATCGCGGCAACCGCGGTCAGTGCGAGCAAAATCTTCTTCATCTTAAAATCCCCAAGCTTTGGTCTGTCTGGCAGGCGCGAGCGCACTGAAGTCCGTGTCATCTGATGTCCCGGACTATACCTGCTTCTCTCCGAAATGCTGTTGCAGAGCAGGCACAGTTGCCGGGAAACGCCGCACGGCAAGGATTCCGAGTGTCGCTGTCGAAGTATACAATAATCCTGCATTATCAAAGTGATACGCCGAATTTTGCGATTTGTATCTTGGTAACTTCTCGTTAGTGAATCCGGCTTTGTCCGAAACGGAGGCAATCCTGCATCAGCCTGACTGGGTGAGTCGTTGGCCGAGTCGCGATGCGACGAGGCAGGGAATCACCGAAATCGAGGCGGACTGTTGGCAGGATGGTCGGGCAGGATCGGCGGGCAGGATCGGCGGGAAAGAGCGGTTGTCGTCCCCAAAAACAAAAGAGCCCCGGGCTTCATGCCGGGGCTCTGGATGGGATACGACCGGGTAGCGCTTGCGGATCAGACGTCCAGCAAATCGTCATTGGCGAATTCGGCCTTGTCCGAGATGAACGCGAAGCGCGCTTCGGCCTTGGTGCCCATCAAGCGCTCCACCGAATCCGCCGTGGTGTCGCGGTCGTCGGCGAGCAGAACCACTTTCAGCATGGTCCGCTTGGCCGGATCCATGGTGGTTTCCTTGAGCTGCGCCGGCATCATTTCGCCGAGGCCTTTGAAGCGATTGACCTCGACCTTGGCGTTGGCGTTGAACTCGCTCTTGATCAGCGCCGCCTTGTGCGCGTCATCGCGGGCGTAGACCGACTTCGTGCCGTTGGTCAGCTTGTAGAGCGGCGGCACGGCGAGGAAGAGGTGGCCTTCGTCGATCAGCCGCGGCATCTGCCGATAGAAGAAGGTGATCAGCAGCGAAGCGATGTGGGCACCGTCGACATCGGCGTCCGTCATGATGATGATGCGCTGGTAGCGCAAATCCTCTTCGCGATACTGCGCGAGCATCCCGCAGCCGATCGCCTGCACGAGGTCGGCGAGCTGCGTGTTTGCCGTCAGCTTGTCCTTGCCGGCGGACGCGACGTTGAGGATCTTGCCGCGCAGCGGCAGCACAGCCTGGGTCTTGCGGTCGCGCGCCTGCTTGGCGCTGCCACCGGCCGAGTCTCCCTCGACGATGAAGAGTTCCGAGCCGTCCAGACCGGCATCGCTGCAATCGGCGAGCTTCCCGGGCAGACGCAGCTTCTTGCCGGCGGTCTTGCGCGCGGTCTCCTTCTCTTGCCGGCGGCGCAGCCGCTCCTCGGCGCGGTCGACCACGAAGTCGAGCAGCCTGTTGGCCTGGTTCGGATTGCCCGACAGCCAATGGTCGAACGGATCCTTCATCGCCTGTTCGACGATGCGCTGCGCTTCGGCCGTGGCAAGGCGGTCCTTGGTCTGGCCCTGGAATTCAGGCTCGCGCACGAACACCGAGAGCATCACGGCTGCACCCACCATCACGTCTTCAGACGTAATGGACGACGCGCGCTTGCCCTGGCCGACGCGTTCGGCGTGGTCCTTGAGGCCGCGCAGCAGCGCGCTGCGCAGGCCGGATTCGTGCGTGCCGCCGTCAGGCGTCGGCACGGTGTTGGTGTAGGAGGAGAGGAAGCCGTCGGCATCCGCGGTCCAGGCCACCGCCCATTCGCAGGCGCCATGCGCGCCGTTGCGGCCCGACTTGCCGGAGAAGATGTCGGGATGCACCAGCGTGTCGGCATGGATCGCCGCCGCCAGATAGTCCTTGAGGCCACCGGGAAAGTGGAACGTCGCTTCCGCCGGCACGTCGTCGACGCCCTTGAGCAGTTCGGGCGCACAATTCCAGCGGATCTCGACGCCGCCGAACAGATACGCCTTCGAACGCGTCATCTTGAACAGGCGCTGCGGCTTGAACGCGGCCTTGGCACCGAAGATGTCGGTGTCCGGCTTGAAGCGCACGCGGGTTCCGCGGCGGTTGTTGATCTTGCCGAGATCCTCGAGCTTGCCCTTCGGGTGCCCGCGCTCGAACGTCATGCGATACAGTTTCTGGCTGCGCGCGACCTCGACCTCGAGCAGCGAGGAGAGGGCGTTCACCACGGAGATGCCGACGCCGTGCAGGCCGCCCGAGGTCTCGTAGACCTTGGAGTCGAACTTGCCGCCCGAGTGCAGCGTGCACATGATGACTTCGAGCGCCGACTTCTTCGGAAATTTTGGATGCGGATCGACCGGGATGCCGCGGCCGTTGTCTGTGACGGTCAAAAAGCCGTCCGCGCTCAACTCGACTCCGATGAAGGTCGCGTGCCCCGCCAGCGCCTCGTCCATCGAGTTGTCGATAACTTCGGCGAAGAGGTGATGCAGCGCCTTCTCGTCGGTGCCGCCGATATACATGCCGGGCCGGCGGCGCACCGGTTCCAGACCTTCGAGGACCTCGATGTCGGCTGCCGTGTAGTCGGCCTCGGCGCCGCCCGCGCGCGGGGCGGCCTTGGCTGCGCGGGGCTTCGGCTCATCGCCGCCGAAAAAATCGTCTTTTGCTTTGGGCTTCAACTGCTTGGACATATATCTTTATGCGCTTTGAGGGCCGCATGAGCGGCGAATCGGTTGGGCCGACTATGCCACTTCTGACCTTGAAAGGTTATCGCAGGGCGGGCCGGGCGGTGTGGTTGGGAGCCAATCCCGGCAATTTTACGCCGCAGCCCCACCAGTTCCCGGCAATGTGACGGTCCGGTCCGGTCTGGACCTGACTTTGTGACTTGATGTCACACAAGTCCTTGGCTTACCAGTCCTTTTCATCGAGCAGCACCTTCGGGCAGGGCGGAAAGGCTATTTTGAATGGAGCAGTTTGCGCACGCGCTGGCCGATTTCGTGCGCGCTCATCAGACGTGGGCAGCTCCCATCGTGTTCCTGCTCGCTTTCGGGGAGTCGCTCGCGTTCATCTCGCTGCTGATCCCGGCCTGGGGCGCGTTGGTCGCGATCGGCGCGCTGATCGGCGCGAGTGGCATCAGCTTCTATCCGGTCTGGATCGCCGGCGGCGTCGGCGCGGCGCTGGGCGACTGGGTCTCCTATTGGTTCGGCTATCGCTACAAGGAGAAGGTCGCCCAGATGTGGCCGCTCTCGCGTTACCCGGAACTCCTGCCCAAGGGTGAGGCCTTCGTGCGCAGCTGGGGCGTGCCGAGCATCTTCATCGGCCGCTTCTTCGGCCCCTTGCGTGCCTCCGTGCCGCTTGCAGCCGGCATTTTCGAGATGCCCTATTGGAGCTTCCAGGCCGCCAATTTCGTCTCGGCGCTGATCTGGTCGGCGGCGCTGCTGCTGTTCGGCGACGTGATCGCCAAGATCATGGAATGGCTCTGGCGGGTGGTGTGACAAGACGCACGGATTGGAAGGGTCGTGGAGAAACTTAAAAGTTGTTCTTTCCGAGAGTGCGGCTGGTAATTTTCACCTGCTAGTTGAGCTGCCGACCTGAGGGCCGAGCGCTCAGCATATGATCGTACGAATTTGTTCAGCTTTTCTGGCAGCATTGCTGCTCTCGTCGCCGTGCATGAAATTGCGTGCCGCCGAGTCACCGGATAGCGACGGTAGACCCGGCTGGATCGACCCGGGCTGGCGCCGAACGGTGGCCCGCGATGCCGTTAGCTTCGATGAGAACGGGCTCAGCACCGAGGTCTTCGAGTTCGAAATCAAGGCGCTCGACGAGAAGGGCGCAGCAGCCATCGCGCAGCAACGTTTTCAATACAACAGCTATTTTGACGATTTGACGTCAATCGAGCTTGCCACTCTCAAGGCAGACGGCGGCGTGGTCGCGGTGGATCAGCGCGCCATTCGCGATCAACCGGCATCGACAGATTCCTCATCGCCCTATTTCGACGAGGTGCGCGACAGGATCATCGCCTTTCCGCATGTTGCTCCCGGCGACAGCATCCGCGGGCGTCTGGTCTACAAGGCCAAGCAGCCGAGATTTCCGGGTGAGTTTGCGCGCTTTTGGAGCGAGCCGGCTAACCAGCCACCCGAGTTACTCGAAGTGACCGTTGACGGACCGGCATCCAGGCCGCTGCGGATAGCATTGCGCAACGTCGAGCACCATGAAGAGAGAGTGAACGATCGGATCATCCATCGGGTGCGTTTCCGGCAAGACGCGCCGAGACCCCGGCAGATCGACGAGGAGACTCTCGCGGGTGCAGAGCGTTTCGAGGTGAGCACGTTTGCTGACTATTCCGCTTTCGCGGCGACGCTGAACTCCCGCAACGCCCCCATGGCGCGACCGGATGAGAGGATTACACGACTTTCGCAGGAGATCGTCGGCGACGCCATCGGCGCACGCGCGAAGATCGAGCGCATCTACAATTGGGTGGCCCGTAATATCCGCTACGTCGGCATTGGCCTCGAGGACGGCGGCTGGACGTCTCAGCCCGCCTCGGCCGTGCTTGCGTCGCGCTATGGCGACTGCAAGGCGCATGCGACACTGTTCAAGGCGCTGCTCGCCGCCCAGGGCATAGAAGCCAATCTGGTCGCGGTGAACTCGGACGCAAGGTACACGCTCACCGAAGTGGCGACGCCAAATTTTGACCACGCGATCGCTTACGTCCCGGAGATTGACCAGTACCTCGATCCGACAGCCTCTCTCTTTGCCTTCGGATCGCTGCCGCCGGAGCTTGCGGGCAAGCCGGTCCTCAACATCGACAGAGGTGCCTTGGGCCGCATCCCCATGACCGAGCCGGCGCGCTTCCGGCTGGCCGCGGAAACGGACTACGTCCTTGGCAAGGACGGGAAGCGCGAGGTCCGGTCGA
Source organism: Bradyrhizobium sp. MI1.10 (assembly GCF_055811035.1). Classification (NCBI taxonomy): domain Bacteria; kingdom Pseudomonadati; phylum Pseudomonadota; class Alphaproteobacteria; order Hyphomicrobiales; family Nitrobacteraceae; genus Bradyrhizobium; species Bradyrhizobium sp. MI1.10. The sequence goes on along the minus strand of NZ_JBVVPN010000006.1, from coordinate 66,689 downwards.
TCCTGTCCGGGACAGGCGTCGGTGCACAATTAGGACGCGTGGTCGCGCAGGGCTTGGATGATGCGGATCGGCGGATGGCCGCCAGCCGGCTGATCGAGCAGGCCGGCCTGACCGGCACCGGTGATTATACTTACCCCAATCCGCGCGAGCTGACGGACAACTACGCCATCACGTCAACATTTCAGATCAGCAAAGCCCTCGAAGTTGATCGGCCCACGCGCGTCAGGATGTTGCCTTTGACGGATCCAAGGCAATCGCTCTTGCGGTTGGTTGCGCGCCAGGCGAGCGGGCGGCCGTTTGTTTGTCGGCCGATGGAATACCGCGAGGCCGCTTCGCTCACGATTCCCGAAAACACTTTCTTCTACGAAAAACCGGCGCCGGTCGTCTATTCGGCGACTTTCGAGGGCAGGACAGGCTACGGAGACGTTCACGGCCGGATTGACGTAAGTGGTACCATTGACCTCGATGGCCGAACCATTCGTTCCAACGCAGTTCTTCGCCTTACACTCGATGCGCCGGTCTGTCCGGCAGAGTTTGCTCCGGCAATCGAGAAAGGGTTCGATAAGCTTGACGAGTTCAAGTACGGGCTGATCGGCGTGACCTCGAAAGGCGGATCCTCGGTCATCGACGTCAGCGCCGACTTCAAGGACGGCGTGAGCGCATATCTTGCGCATGATTTTGAACGCGCGATGGAGCGCTTGAAGCCGCTGGCTGAAATCGGAAGCGCACGTGCGCAATTCTATCTGGGAGCGATGTACCGGAACGGAAGTGGGACTAAGCGCAATAGCGCGGAGGCCATCAAATGGTTTCGCCTGTCTGCCGAACAGGGCGATGCCTACGGCCAGGAGAATCTTGCGTACGTCTATGAGATGGGCCTGGGTACAGCTCGCGACGAGAAGCAGGCGGCCGACTGGTACGCCAAGGCGGCGGATCAGGGGAACGCTTTTAGCCAATCCCGACTTGCAGCTATGTACTGGGACGGACGCGGCGTTCCCCAAGACTTCTCTTTGGCTTTCGATCTGTTTTCGAAGGCGGCTGACCAGGGCTTGACGTTCGCGCAAACACGTCTGGGCCTCTTGCACATCAAAGGCGAAGGCGTGCCGCAGGATCTCGCCAAGGGTATATCCTTGCTGCGCAAGGCCGCTGATCAGAACGACGGGTTGGCCCAATACAATCTGGGGTGGGCGTATGAGAGCGGCACGGGCGTGTCCAAGGACACCCGGCAGGCGATCAAGTGGTACAGCAAGGCGTCCAATCTTGGAAACGGCCAGGCAAGCGCCCATTTATACGAGCTAACCCGCGCAGGTTCCTTTTGGGAGATTCTCTTCAGCCGGCTCGGCATGGCCAGGTGGTAGCGACGGCGAGTGCAGGCCAGCCGATCGAGCGCACCGGCCCCCTCTCTTGGCTACGGCAGCCCGGAATGACCGGTTCCAATACCTTGACGGCTCGCCGATCTGGCCTTATAGCCGCCCGCCATGATCAGCGCCGCGACCATTTTGTTCGCCCGCCGCCGCCGCTCTTTAGCGGTTTGGGCGGTCGATCGCGTTTGAGATCATCGTCTTTGCCGCTGGATCCGATCCGCGGCATTCTCTCTCCTGTCAGCGCGATCTGATCCGGCGGCCCCCAAGGAGGCCCAGCAGGAGACAACGATGTACACGCCACCCTTTTTCAAGCAAGACCGCGCCGCGAGCCTGAAATTTGCCGACACGCGCGGCTTCGGCACCGTGTGCGCCTTCGACGGCCACAAGCCGGTCGCCTCGCCAATTCCGTTCTATCTGACCTATGCCGCGGACGGCACCCCGCAGGCTGCCTTTCATGTCGCCCGTCACAATCCGCTGCTAAAGCTTGCGGACGGGACGAGCTCCTGGCTGCTCGCGGTCAACGGCCCCGATGCCTACGTGTCGCCGGACTGGTACGTCTCGCCGGATCAGGTGCCGACCTGGCTGTACCAGTCGGTGCATCTCAGCGGGCCGGTGCGGCTTCTGTCGGATGACGAGCTGGCGGTGCAGATCGACACGCTCAGCGAGAAGTTCGAAAACTGGCTGTTGCCGAAGACGCCATGGACGTCGGGCAAGATGACGGCCGGCAGGCTGGAAGCGTTGAAGAAGGGAATCGTAGGGCTGGTCATGGCGGTTGAAGAGGTCGAAGGCAGCTTCAAGCTCAACCAGCACAAGTCCGACGCCGACTATACGGCGATCGCCAATGCGCTCGGCGCGCAAGCCGGTGCCGACGCCAGGGAAATCTCGCAACTGATGCAGGACGTGAGGCCGGAGGCCTTCGCACCCGAAACCAACATGCTCGAAAGGAGCGCGCCATGACCTTTTCTGAAGCCAGCCTCGTTGACACCAAAAACGCCCCCAAGGCCGGCGCTGCGACGAAGCCCGCCACCGTCTTCGTCGACGGCGGCTCCGGCACCACCGGGCTCGGCATCAACGAGCGGCTGAAGCTCCAGGACGACGTGGTCGTGAAGACCATCGCCGAGGACAAGCGCAAGGATCCCGCCGCCAAGAAGGCGCTGATGGAGGAGGTCGACCTCGTCATCCTCTGCCTGCCGGACGATGCTGCCAGGGAAACGGTTGCGCTGATCGACAGCATGGGGCCGTCGGGGCCGAAGGTGCTGGATGCCTCGACCGCGTACCGGGTCGCGCCCGACTGGGCCTATGGCTTTCCGGAACTGACGCCGGATCAGGCTGGCAAGATCAAGGCTGCGAAGAAGGTCTCCAATCCCGGCTGCTATCCGACCGGCGCGATCGCGCTGCTGCGACCGATCGTCGATGCCGGCCTGCTGCCTGCGGACTATCCCGTCACCGTCAATGCCGTGAGCGGCTATTCCGGCGGCGGCAAGTCGATGATCGCGACTTTCGAGGACGGCAGCGCGCCGTCCTTCGAACTCTACGGCCTCGGCTTCGAACACAAGCATCTGCCGGAGATGCAGCTCTATTCGAACCTGACCCGGCGGCCGATCTTCATCCCTTCCGTCGGCAATTTCCGGCAGGGCATGCTGGTCTCGGTGCCGCTCCAGCTCGACACGCTGCCCGGCAAGCCCAGCGGCGCCGATCTCCACGCCGCGCTGGCAAAGCGTTACGCCGGCTCGAAATACGTCTCGGCGATGCCGCTTCAGAACGAAGCGACCAAGGGCGGCAAGCTTGAGCCGGAAGCGCTCAACGAGACCAATATGCTCGAGCTCTACGTCTTCGCCAGCGACAAACATCACCAGGCGGTGCTGGTCGCCCGGCTCGACAATCTCGGCAAGGGCGCCTCCGGCGCGGCCGTGCAGAACATGCGACTGATGTTGGGCCTTGCCGACGAGTAGCCGATCGAGCGTTGCTCGCGAGGCCAGCCCGGCGGACGAAGCGATGCTGCAACTTTCGGCCCGGCAAGACGATCCAGTGACGCCTGAAAGGAACGCGTGATGAGCTCGAAGAAGATCGGCATTCTCGGCGCCTCCGGTTACACCGGGGCCGATGCGGTGCGCCTGTTGGCGCGGCATCCGAATGCCGAGATCGTCGCGCTCACCGCCAACACCCACGCCGGCAAATCGATGGGCGAGGTGTTTCCGCATTTCTTCATGCTGGATTTGCCCCAACTCGTGGAATGGGAAGAGGTCGACTGGAGCAAGCTCGATGCGGTGTTCTGCGGGCTGCCGCACGGCACCACGCAGCAGATCATCGCGGCCGTGCTGAAGGCCAACCCGAAGATCAAGGTCCTCGACATGTCCGCCGATTTCCGGCTGCGCGACAAGGACACCTACGCGCAGTGGTACGGCCACGAACATCAGGCACTCGAGTTGCAGGGCGAAGCCGTTTACGGCCTGACCGAATTCTATCGGGAGAAGATTGCCGCGGCGCGGCTGGTCGCCTGTCCCGGCTGCTATCCGACGGCAGCGTTGTTGGCGCTGGTGCCGCTGGCGAAAGCAAATCTGATCGACGTCGATGACATCCTGATCGACGCCAAGTCAGGCGTCACCGGCGCCGGACGCGGCCTGAAACAGAACACGCTATTCAGCGAGGCGGGCGAGGGGATTTCGCCGTATTCGGTCGGCACGCACCGGCATGCGCCGGAGATCGAACAAGAGATCGGCGTCGCGGCGGGCGCGAGCGTGACCGTCAATTTCACGCCGCATCTCATACCGATGTCGCGGGGCGAGCTCTGCACGTCCTACGTCAAGCTCAATGGCGCGACGCCGGACGATTTGCGGGCCGCCCTCGAGAAAGCCTACGCGAACGAGCCGTTCGTGCATGTCGTCAAGAAGGGCGTGCTACCGCAGACCCAGAACGTACGCGGCTCGAACTATGTCCAGATCGGTGTCATCGCCGACCGGATCAAGAACCGCGCCATCGTGATTTCGGTGCTTGATAATCTGGTGAAGGGCTCGGCCGGTCAGGCGATCCAGAACATGAACCTGATGTTCGGATTTCCCGAGACCGCTGGACTGGAGCAGATCGCGCTGTTTCCCTGATCGGAGTGGCCGCCGTGGACCAAGGGACTCTGCAATTCTATCGGAGCAACGCCAGGTCCTATGCGGACTGGGCGAAGGCGCCCTCGACGCGGCTGCGAGGCTTTCTCGCTCTGCTGCCGTCCGGCGGCTCGATCCTCGAGCTCGGCTGTGGCGCCGGCAATCATTCGGCGGTGATGCTGGCCGAAGGTTTTTCGGTGCGCGCCACCGACGGCTCGCCTGAAATGGCCGAGATCGCGTCGCAGCGGCTCGGTCATGCCGTCGAGGCGATGCGGTTCGACCAGCTTGACGCGCACGAGGCCTATGACGGCGTCTGGGCCAGCGCCTGTCTCCTGCACGTACCGCGCGACGAACTCGCCGGCATCCTGGCGCAGATTCGTCGCGCGCTCAGGCCGTCAGGCGTGTTCTACGCCAGCTACAAGATGGGCGAGGGCGATGGCCGGGACAGTCTCGGGCGCTATTACAATTATGCGTCGCCGGAATGGCTCGAGGCGACCTACGCCAGCGCAGGTCCATGGATCACGCTGTCGTCGGACAGGAACGTGATCCAGAGCTTCGACGAGACGCCGGCGAACATGCTGCATCTCGTCGTTCGCAAGGCCTGATTTCAGACTACAAGGCCTGATCTCAAACCACCTTGAAGATCGCGACGGCCAGCACGGCCTGCGCGATGAAGCCGACGGTGAAGGCCAATGTGCGGAACACCGGGATCCCGAGCGCATAGACGATCAGATGCGCGACGCGGGACCAGAAATAGACGGCGCAAGCAAGCACCGTCCATTTCGAGGAATAGTCGATCGCGTTCAGGATCAGCACCAGCGGCGCGAACAGCACGAGGTTCTCGACGGCATTGTCATGCGCGAACATCAGACGGTTCGCCCATTCCGACTGCGGCTTGTCGGTGCGCGAGGGATTGGCCATCGCGCCACCGAGGCCGCGAATCTGGCAGCGGTTGATGGTGTAGGGAATCCAGAGGATTCCGGTCAGGACCACCGTCAGTGTCAGCCAGAACAATTCACGCGTCATAACCCGGTCCCCTCATCAATTTCTGCCGCAGGCGTGGAGCTTATACGAAAGCGCGGAAGATTCTGCTATGCGCGAACCCTGACATAGCTGCCGGGCGCGTCCTCGATCGGGGGAAACGCCTCGCTGCCGACCGTGCGGGCCGGGACTTCCTCGGGATCGAGTGCGCCCAGCCATTGCCGCCAGTCCGGCCACCACGAGCCCTTGTGCTCGACCGCGCCCTTCATCCACTCGGCGACATTGGCGGACTTCACGTTGTCGTTGGTCCAGTACTGGTATTTGTTCGAGGCGGGCGGATTGACCACGCCGGCGATGTGGCCCGAGCCGGACAATACGTATTTCACCGGACCGCCGAAGAACTGGGAGCCGTACAGCACCGATTCTGCCGGCGCGATATGGTCCTCGCGGGTTGCGAGATTGTAGATCGGCACCATGACCTTGGAGAGATCGAGCAAGGTGTTGTCCAGCACCAACGTGCCGGTCGAGAGCCGGTTCTCAAGATAGCAATTGCGCAGATAGTACGAATGGTTCGACGCGGTCATGCGCGTCGCGTCCGAATTCCAGTGCAGCAGGTCGAACGCGCTCGGCTGTTGGCCCTTGAGGTAATTGCTGATGACATAGGACCAGATCAAATCGTTGGAGCGCAGCATGTTGAAGGCCATCGCCATCTTCGAGCCTTCGAGCACGCCGGCCGCCTTCATGTCCTGCTCGAGGGATGCGATCTGCTCCTCGTCGACGAACACGAGCAAATCACCGGCATGGGTGAAGTCGACCTGTGCCGCGAAGAATGTCGCGGACGCCACACGCTGGCGGCGCTTCTCGGCGAGCCAGGCCAGCGTGGTCGCGAGCATGGTGCCGCCGACGCAATAGCCGGCGGTGTGCACCTTCATCTCGCCGGTGACCTTCTCGATCACGTCCATCGCCGTGAGCGGGCCTTCCTTCATGTAGTCTTCCCAGCTCTTGGCACCGAGCCGCTTGTCGGGATTGACCCATGAGATCACGAACACGGTGATGCCCTGATCGACGCACCACTTGATGTAGGATTTCTCCGGCTTGAGGTCGAGGATGTAGAACTTGTTGATCCAGGGCGGGATGATCAGGAGCGGCGTCCGCAGCACGTTCTCCGTCGCCGGCGCATACTGGATCAGCTGCATCATCTCGTTCTGGTAGATCACCTTGCCGGGCGTCGTCGCCATGTTCACGCCGACGACGAGATTGTCCGGATCGGACTGACGGATCTTCAGCGTGCCCTTGCCGGCGGCGATGTCCTCGGCCAGCATCTTCAGCCCGCGCGCGAGATTTTCGCCGCTGCTGGCCACCGTCGCGCGCAGCACTTCCGGATTGGTTAGCACGAAGTTGGACGGCGACATCGCGTTGGTGAGCTGCTGGACGTAGAACTCGGCCTTGCGGCGTGTCTGCGGATCGAGCCCCTCGGCGTCGCGCACAAGCTCCTGCGCAAATTTGGTCGTGAGCAGATAAAGCTGCATCACGAAATCGAAGAACTGGTTCGACTTCCATTCCGGATCGGCAAAGCGCTTGTCGCGCGGCGAGGGCGCGATCGCGGGCGGGGCGTCCTGACCGGCCATGCGGCGCGCCGCCGAGCCCCAGAGGTCGAGATAGTCCTTGGCGAGCTTGGTCTGGAGTGCGGAAGACCGCGACGTATCCGACAGCCAGTATTCGGCGACGGCGGTGAAGGTCTTGACGACCTCGGCTAGCTCGGCCGGCGGACGATCCTGCACCTCGCCGCTTTCGCGCGGCTTCAGGTATGCGGCGAGCGCCTTGCCGCCGCTCTCCATCGCCCGCGCGACATTCATCGCGAAGGTTTCCGCATCGAACTTCGTCTCGGGTTTGGGCGTATCGATCGTGGCCATACTCATGAGCAGAACAGTAACGATTCATTCCGTATTCGTCACCGCGAAGCTCGCATGTTTGGCGTTAAACACTCGCGAAGATGTGTTGCAGTGCGACAAATTTTCTTGGTTCCGTCACAATCGAGCCGCACCGCTCGGCTTGGTGGGTATCTGGGCTATTTTCTCGCTCGCACCATTTGGGCAGCAATGGTTTGAGCTTGGGCGCGGGCTTGGGTAAGGTTGCCCGGGGCCGTGCTTTGGGACGAAGTGGGGATTTCCCTAGTGTTGGCGTTGAGGGACCTGCAAAAGTCGCGGCGGATCTGTGGCGCGCTGCTGATGGTGGCGCTCGCCCTAGGCGGCTGCTCGAGTCAGCTTGCGGATATGACGCCTTCCGATGCGCAAGCGCATCCCAGGGAGGCCGGGAGCTATCTGCCGGTGCACGATCTGCCTCCGGATCGCGATCAGGCGGTCATCCCGCCGGACCAACGCGCCAAGATCGAGGCCGAGCTTGCTGCCGCGCGCGACCGTCAGGCGGTCGCCACCAAGGACGCGAAATAGGGCCCTGCAAGGTAATCGCTGGCGCCTCCGCCTCGCCGTGCTAAAAGACCTTAGTTCAGCCGAGAGTCAGGGCGAACGACTTCAGTCAACGTCGTCGATAATTGCTCTAAGTATTTGATCTTGAGTAATTTTCGCGAAGGACGCGGGCGCCTTCCGCCTGGTCTTTATGGCCTGTCGATTCTGTCCTGACCGGTTGCCCGGAGCCGAGAGAGCCATGGAAGAGTTTTACCGCATCCGCCGCCTTCCGCCTTACGTATTCGAACAGGTCAACCGGGCCAAGGCAGCCGCGCGGAATGCCGGCGCCGACATCATCGACCTCGGCATGGGCAATCCGGACCTGCCGGCGCCGGCGCATGTGCTGGAGAAGCTGAAGGAGACGCTGGGCAAGCCGCGCACCGACCGCTACTCGGCCTCCCGCGGCATCCCCGGGCTGCGCCGGGCCCAGGCCGGCTACTACGCCCGCCGTTTCGGCGTGAAGCTCAATCCCGACACCCAGGTGGTGGCGACGCTCGGCTCCAAGGAGGGGTTTGCCAACGTGGCGCAGGCGATCACCGCGCCCGGCGACGTCATCCTCTGTCCCAATCCGAGCTACCCGATTCACGCCTTCGGCTTCTTGATGGCGGGCGGCGTGATCCGCTCGGTGCCCTCAGAGCCGACGCCGCAATTCTTCGAGGCGGTCGAGCGAGCGATCGTGCATTCGATCCCGAAGCCGCTGGCGCTCGTCGTCTGCTATCCTTCGAACCCGACCGCCTATGTTGCGAGCCTCGACTTCTACAAGGACCTGGTCGCGTTCGCGAAGAAGCACGAGATCCTGATCCTGTCCGATCTCGCTTATGCCGAGGTTTATTTCGACGAAAGCAACCCGCCGCCCTCGGTGCTCCAGGTGCCGGGCGCGATGGACGTCGCCGTCGAGTTCACCTCGATGTCGAAGACCTATTCGATGGCTGGCTGGCGCATGGGCTTCGCGGTCGGCAACGAGCGCGTGATTGCGGCACTCGGCCGCGTCAAATCCTATCTCGACTACGGTGCGTTCACGCCGATCCAGGTCGCAGCGACCGCCGCGCTGAACGGACCGGACGATTGCATCAAGGAGATGCGCGACACCTACCGCAAGCGGCGCGACGCGCTGGTGGAATCGTTCGGCCGTGCCGGCTGGGAGATCCCGCCGCCGGAGGCGTCGATGTTCGCCTGGGTGCCACTGCCGGAAGCCTTCCGCAGCGTCGGCAGCATGCAGTTCGCGACCCTGATGGTGGAGAAATCCGGTGTCGCGGTCTCGCCCGGCGTCGGCTTCGGCGAGCATGGTGAAGGATATGTCCGTATCGCCATGGTGGAAAACGAGCAACGGATCAGGCAGGCCGCGCGCGGCGTGCGCCGCTTCCTTGAAAGCGGCATCGAAACGTTGCACAACGTCGTTCCGCTCGCCACTCGGCGTTAAGTTCTCTTCCGCAGGTTTTCCAAGGCATCATGGTTGCACCCCTGAAAGTGGGCATAGCGGGGCTCGGCACCGTGGGCGCCGAAGTTGTCCGTCTGATTGAAACGCAGGCGCGCGTGCTTGCCGGCCGCAGCGGCCGCGGCATCCGCGTCGTCGCCGTCACCGCGCGCTCGAAGGCCAAGAAACGCGGCGTCGATCTGCGCGGCGTCGAGTGGGTCAAGGATCCGCTTGCCCTCGCCACGCATCCCGGCATCGACTGCTTCGTCGAGCTGATGGGGGGCTCCGGCGATCCCGCCTTGTCGGCGGTCGAGGCCGCGCTCGCTGCCGGTAAATCCGTCGTCACCGCCAACAAGGCGTTGCTGGCAAAGCACGGCCTCAAGCTGGCAAAGGCCGCCGAAAAGCACGGCGGCGCGCTGAATTTCGAGGCAGCCGTCGGCGCTGCGATCCCTGTCATCAAGACGTTACGCGAAGGCCTTGCCGGAACCGGCATCAACCGGGTCTACGGCATCCTCAACGGCACCTGCAATTACATCTTGACCCGGATGGAGCAGGAGGGCCTGTCCTTCGCCGAATGCCTGAAGGACGCGCAACGGCTCGGCTATGCCGAGGCCAATCCGTCCTTCGACGTCGACGGCCACGATACCGCGCAAAAGCTCGCCATTCTCGCCAGCCTCGCTTTCGGCACGAAAGTTGCTCAAAGCGCGGTGTATGTCGAAGGTATCTCCTCCATCGCGCCGGAAGATCTCCGTGCCGCTGACGATCTCGGTTACCGGCTCAAGCTCCTCGGCGTCGCGGTTCGCACCGCCAAGGGCATCGAGCAGCGCGTGCATCCGACCATGGTTCCGAAATCCTCGTCGATCGCACAGGTGATGGGTGTCACCAATGCGGTCACGATTGATGGCGAGGGCATCCCGCCGATCACGCTGGTCGGCCCCGGTGCCGGCGGCGCTGCGACCGCATCCGCCGTCGTGGCCGACATCGCCGACGTCGCGCGCGGCATTCGCGCCAATCCGTTCGGCCGGCCGATTTCGCAGCTGCGCGATACCAAGAAGGCGCCGATGGAGCGCCATGAGGGCGGCTACTACATCCGACTTCTGGCACGCGATTTCCCGGGCACCGCGGCTGCGATCGCGACGCGGCTTGCGGAGCAGAAGATTTCGATCGAGTCGATCGTGCAGCGCCATCCCAATGGCGGCGCTGCGCCGGCAGACGGCAAGGCGGTCCCGGTGCCCGTCATCCTCATCACCTATGCCACGCACGAGGACGCCGTGCGCCGCGCGCTCGCGGCCGTGCAGAAGGACAAGGTGATCAGTGGGCGACCCCAGGTCATCAGGATCGAGAAGAACTGAGCATGACCCGGAAAAGTGTGAAGCGGTTTTCCGGAAAGGTCATGCTCCAAGAATAAGACACGGTTCGAACGAACTGTGGGTGTTACGAGTTGATGCGACGGAGATGTCCGTCCAAAACTGTTTCGAAGGAGTGAGCCGATGTCGACCCATATTTCAGTCCCGCCGCAAGCGTTGCTCGAGCGCATTCTCACGCTGGAGATCGTGCGTGTGACGGAGCGGGCGGCGGTGTCTTCGGCGCGTCTGCGCGGGCACGGCAACGAGAAGGCGGCCGACCAGGCCGCGGTGGACGCGATGCGGCGCGAGCTCAACAAGCTCCCGATCGAGGGCACCATCGTCATTGGCGAGGGTGAGCGCGACGAGGCGCCGATGCTCTTCATCGGCGAGAAGGTCGGCATGAACGCCGGCCCGCAGGTCGACATCGCCGTCGATCCGCTCGAAGGCACCACGCTGTGCGCCAAGAACATGCCGGGCTCGATCGCCACCATGGCGATGGCCGACGGCGGCACGCTGCTGCACGCGCCCGACGTCTACATGCAGAAGCTCGCGATCGGTCCCGGCTATGACAAGGGCGTCGTCGAGCTCGATGCGACACCGGCCGAAAACGTCCACCGCCTCGCCAAGGCCAAGGGCGTCAAGCCTGACGGCATCACCGTTCTCGTGCTCGACCGGCCGCGCCATGCCAGCATCATCGAGAGCGTACGCTCGACCGGCGCCGCCGTGCGCCTGATCACCGACGGCGACGTCGCCGGCGTGATCCACTGCGCCGACCCCGACAATACCGGCGTCGACATGTATCTCGGCACCGGCGGCGCGCCGGAAGGCGTGCTCGCGGCCGTGGCGCTGCGCTGCATCGGCGGCCAGATGCAGTGCCGTCTCATCCTCGACTCCGAAGAGAAGCGCGAACGCGCCGCCAAGATGGGCGTCAACGATCCCAAGATGATCTACGGCATCGAGGACATGGCGCGCGGCGACTGCCTGTTTGCCGCCACCGGCGTCACCACGGGCTCGCTGCTGTCAGGCGTCAAATTCCGCAAGGACGGCGTGATCGAGACCGAGACGGTGGTGATGCGTTCCGTCACCGGCACCGTGCGCTACATCAAGGCCGAGCATCGCGAACTGGCGAAGTTCCATTTGGACTAGTGTCAGCGACGTCCGCCTGCGTTCGTTCGGCGAATTTAGCCGGACGTCGTCGCATACAGCACCAGGATGGACATGATCCATCGCCTGTCTACTAAGGGCTGCGCGGCGCGGCCGGCATGAACAAGAACGCATCGCGCAAGGTCAGAGCGAGTTGGAGCGCTTTTTGGAGCTCACCAACTTCCTCAGCCCAAGGCAGCAAAAAAGCCCTCGCTGACGCAATGTCTCCGCTCGCGAGCGCGCGGCGCGCATTCGTGTCCGCCTCGGCATAGGCGTCGGTCGCGAGCATTTTGGACAGCTCTTGCGATACGCCGCCATCGAGGATTTCCAGGCGAGCTTCCGATACGTAGTGATCTGGCCGCAGCTCTATCAGGTTCTCTGACTTCGCCGGATCGAAAAGCCCGACCTTGCCCAGCATGATCAGAAGCGGGTGATTTCGCGCGAGAGATGACGGAATGATCTGGTCTTGAGCCTTCCAGCTCGGTCTTGAAGAGAAAAGAACGAAATGACCGGCCCGATCCGAAAGCGCGAGTTGCGGTGGAGCACCGCAACGTGACCGATGTTCTCGTCATCGTCTTTGTACACCGTCCCGCTCTCGATGTTTTTGTCGAGGCCATTTGCAATCAAATAGGACGAAGCGTTGGCAACACGAAGCGTGACGCCGCGTTGGTCGAGTCCGTCCACCTCAAATTCGATCTCGCGTCCGATGAATGCGGACAGTCCGACCGTATAGGCTCCGACGGTCTCTCCGGAACGGAAGGGAATGATTTCCATCCACGATCCGAACGGATGATCCGGAAACGGCTCGAACGAGCGGCGTGACTGCTCGAGCCACATCTCGGGCGAGCGGCCCACATTGCCGCGCTAGACGACGCCGAGACAGCCGGGAAGTGCTTCAAGCACGGCGCCGACAAAGGCAGTCGTAAGGCGCACACTCTCGGCGAACCCAAGCGCTTTCGTTTCTGAGTTGTCTTCGGCGGAGCCCATTGTCCCGACGACGAGGTGCGCGCGGTGGCGGCCGGCGGCGTGGAAAGCCTCCGGCCATACCCAGGAGGCTCGCTGCCATAGCTGCTGATCGTAGGGCATGGGTGCGGGCATCAAGAGGATGGTCATGAGATGATCGCCGACGCGGATGAACATCGGACCGTCGGTATCGTTACTTGGTGCGACTGGGCTGCGGTCCCACCGCAAGCCAGGATGACGAACGCGTAACGTCTCGATTAAAGATGCCTCGTCCGGAAGGCGGGCATCCTCAAGCAATATACATGCAACAGGGATGGTGGTCATGACAGATGCGCTGCACCCCGACTGGTTGAGACCCGTCACTTTGTTCATCTTGCGCGTGTTTGATGTGCGGGACTAGCGCTATTGTTGCACGGAAAGGATCATGCTTTAAAGCCTTTCATCTGAGACGAAGCCAGCCGGGGCGCGGAAAATCCGCGAAGCGAAACATGACCACGACATCCGATCTCTCCGCCGTCAAAGCCCTCGTCTTCGACGTGTTCGGCACAGTCGTCGACTGGCGCACCAGCCTGATCACGGACTTCATGTGGTGGGCGAAGGGCCGCGGCATCTCCGCCGACTGGACCGCACTCGTCGACGGCTGGCGCGGCATGTACATGGCCTCGATGGATGACGTGCGCAAACATCCCGAGCGCGGCTATGTGATGCTCGATGATCTGCATCGCCGCTCGCTGGAAAAGCTGGTCGCGCAATTTTCGATTCCAGGCCTGACCGAAGCCGATCTCGATCACCTCACCAGGGGCTGGCACCGCCTGTATCCGTGGCCCGACAGTGTCGCGGGCCTGACGCGGCTGAAGACGAAATTCGTGATCTCGCCGCTGTCAAACGGCAATGTCGCGCTGCTCACCAACATGGCGAAGTTCGCAGGGCTTCCCTGGGACCTCATCATGTCGGCCGAGCTGTTCGAGCACTACAAGCCCGATCCCGAAACCTATCTCGGCGCCGCGCGCCTGCTCGGCCTCAAGCCGGAAGAGGTGATGATGGTCGCCGCCCACAACGGCGATCTCGCTGCCGCGCAGAAGAACGGGCTGAAGACGGCTTTCGTGGCGCGACCGACCGAATACGGTCCGCTCCAGAAGGTCGATTTCGAGGCCACCGGCAATTGGGACATCGTCGCCAGGGATTTTGGCGGAATCGCCGACAAGCTCGGGTGCTAAGGTGGCTGCGACTTTGCAGAGGGCCAAGGCTCAGCCTCGCAGCACGTTCCACGGGGCGAAGGCGTTGTTGACGCCCTCGAGCGCCGGTCCGAGTTGCGGCACATGCCGCAGCAGCACCGATTTCATTCCGTTGTTGTGGATCCAGTCCAGACCGAAATTGGTGTAGACTTCCGCCCGGTAGTCATCGGTGAAGAACCGGTCGCTCTTGAGACGCCGCGATGCCATCAGGATGAAAATGCGGAAGGCGGTATCGCTGAAGCCAAAACCATCCGGCAGGTCCTCGGCCAATAGTCCGACCATCAGATCAACGCGATCGACGTCGCCCTTGTAGATCGCGCGCATCTTCCTGGCCGCGCCGGGGATGCTGGTGATTTCCTCGAATGTGTTGACCCGCTTCTTGCCGACCAGTTCGCGAAACCGATTGTAGCGCGGCACGCCGCGCTCGCGATCGCGCATGATATCGATGGCGGCCACGTCCAGCAACGGCTGGCCGTCTTTCGTGAACTGGCGCAGGAAGTTGGGAAAATTGTGGAGGCGAATGGCGCCGGGATGAGCGGTGCCGAAGGAGTGGAGCAGGTTGGCGAAGCCGTGAGTCTGCATGAACTTGCGGGAGGCGGGGCCCTGCATATGGACCAAATCGCTAGGGGTAATCTCTGCGCTATCGAGCCGCCGTACATCCATCTTTTCGGGGATCAGCGGGTGCAGGCGGTACACGGCGGTGAATTCCTCCGTCATCGCGTACGGCGCGCTGTGCTGATCCGTCGGAGAGCCGATGATACCAAAGGCGGCTTCGCTGTCCTTGCCGAGCACCGCGCGCAGCACCCGGCACGGGATCCCCGACCAGTTGGCGTGCATGCTGAAGTCCAGTGCGGGATGGCCGAGGATGCCTGGCGTCCATTCGACGGTGTGGATCTTGGCGATCAGGGCTGCGTTGATCAGGCGCGCATGCTGGAATAGCGCCTCGTCGTTCCAGGTCGGATACCGCGTCTTCAAGCCGTCGCAGATGACATTGTGCTCGCGTGCAAAGAGGTTGTGCAGCAGGCTGAGCCCCACCCACCAATTGTCATTGAAGCCGGTGAGATCGGCGCCCGGATGGACTGGATCGGCTGGAAGCATCCCATCATCGCCGACAGCGATCTTCCCATCTGCCCCGGAACGGATCTGCATCTGCCTCGCGCGGTCGCTGCCGTAGATCTGTCCGGCGTCCCACCAGTGCGAGTTGAGGTTGCGGAACGTGGGAGTCGCGCCGAGCCATGGTTCACGTGGCGTCTCGTCGCAAACGGTCCGACGGATCTTCATGCAGCCGTCGATCCGCTGATCCGCTGGCCATTCGTCGTTTGGCTTCAGCGGAATCTTGAACTCGTTTCCCGACTTAGGGGACCCATGGCTGAACCAATTATGGGTTTCGAACTGGATCCAGGCGGCGGCCAGCAGATTGAGGCTGGTCGCGGGAATGAATTCGCGGCGCGCCAGCAATTCCTCCGAGATCAAGCGCGGACTGGGTTCGAGCAGGTCGTCCAGGCTGCCCGGTACACATTCGGGCAGCGCGAAATTGCGTCCGAACCGGGCGCCAGCCATCCCCATGCGCGGATGGTCGAGGCTGTTGAACGAGCCGTCGGCGGAACGCCAGCGGTCATTGCCCGTGCTCCAGCGAGGCGATGTCGTGCCGTAGCCGGTATGGTGCAGATTGTGCTCACGCAGCCGGTCGCGGAACGCCGAGAGATTGGCAGCTCCGAGCAGGGTCGGCAGTTTGTCCCATGTGACAAAGAAGTTGACGGCCCGATAGACAACATCCGGGACCCATTGGAGCCGGTCACGATGGAAGACAAAACCATCGTTCTCGCGGGACATTGACGCTCCCAAACAATTCACGTCAATAAATGCGATCTGCAATTAGTAGCTGTAGTTCAATAACACCAAAATGTCCGCCTGCCAACGCCGCCGGAGACATTGCGGATTGCAATTGCTTGCCGGTCAGCCGGACAGCGGTGATCGTTCGGACGGCCCGGGCGGCGCGTGCGCCACCCGGACCTGATCCGCCGATTACAACGTCATCTGCATCGGTTCGGGATAATAGTGGAATCCTTCGCCGGCCTTGGCAACATGGCCATAGCCCGGCCAGGCGAAGTGATAGGACATCACGGGCGTCTTGTTCGCCGCAAGCATAGTCAGCAGCTTGACGCGCGACTCGGCCGCCTGCTTCGGGTCGGTGTCGTAGGAGAATTCCATCCGCGGCCGCTCGAGCAGCAGAACGGGATGGTGCGAGAGGTCGCCCATGAAGGCGAAGGACTTGCCGGCCGACGAGACCATGAAGATGGTATGGCCGACGGTGTGACCGGGCGCTGCGATCGCCTGAACGCCGGGCAGGAATTCCTGGCCATCCTTGAAGAACACGATGCGGTCGCGCACCGGCAGCAGGTTCTTGCGGGCGTGAACGACGAAATCCTTGGCGTCGCTGCCGAGCTTGCCTTCGTCGGTCCAGAAGTCGAAATCGGTCTGCGAGATGTAGATCTGCGCGTTCGGAAACAGCGGCTTGCCGCCGTCGTCCACGATGCCGCCGATGTGGTCGATATGCGCATGCGAGCAGACCACCGCATCGATGTCCCCAGGCTTGATGCCTGCCTCGGTCATGCTCTTCTGCTGCCGGCCGGTGGTGGCGCCGAACATCTTCGAGCTGCCCATGCCGGTATCGAACAGAATGAGCTTGTCGCCGGTGTTGACGATCGGCGAGTTCTGTTCGAGCACGACATTGTCCGGCGACAGGAAATTGTCGACAAGCATCTTCTTCACCTCTTCCTTGGGAACGCCGGTGAAGGTCCCGGAGGGGTCGCCGAGCGGCAGCGGTCCGTCGGAGACGATGGTGACTTCGGCATCGCCGAGAACGAAGCGGTGCCAGTAAGGCGTCTGGGTGCCGAGCTTGGGAGCGCGCGCCATCGCGCTGCTGCCGAGCATTGCGCTGGCACCAAGGCCAGCCCCGAGAGCGAACAAGGATCGACGTGAGACATCGATTGTCATGCGTTTCCTCCGCTTTTGTCTTTTGTTTTGCGCAATTGTTTGCGCGTTACATTCGGCCCGCGCCGATCGCCTCGCGTCAGCACGATCCGACCGCACGGCTGAATGCAATCAATGATTGTGTCGCGATTGTGTCTCTTGACCGCGCGTTGTAGGGGGCCGCGAGTTTCTTTCTGCGTCGCGAATGCCGTCTCACGCAATCCGCGGCACCAGGTCACTGCCTTCCGTTTCAGCAAAGCCCGCCTGCAAAACCTCTTCGCGCTTGTGGCGTAGATGCGCGCGCAGGATATGGGCGAGGCCGACGCCGTCGCGCCTCTGCAGTGCGTTCAGGATGGCATCGTGCTCCTTCACGGCGACCGCCCAGCGCTCGGGCGTCATCGGCGTGACATAACGCGCGCGCCGGATGCGCGCGGTCACCGACGCATACAGCCCTGCAAGCACCGGGTTTCCGGCCGCAGCGACGATGCCTTCGTGAATGGCGCGGTTGCCGCGATAGTACTGGATGAGATCGCGCTCGCGATAATGCCGCACCATGTCCGCGTGCGCGGCGGCGATCGCGGCGATCTCGGCGTCCATGATGCGCTCGCAGGCGAGCTCGCCGGCGAGCGCCTCGAGACCCTGGCAGACCTCGAAGAGGTCGCGCATGTCCTTGTCGGTCAGTTTTGCGGCGCGCGAACCGCGATGCGGCAAAAGCTGCACGAGCCCTTCGGCGGCGAGCACCTTGAGCGCCTCGCGTAGCGGCGTGCGCGATATCTGAAGCCGCTCGCACAGCTCGCGCTCGGGAATCCGCGCGCCGGGCGGGATTTCGCCGTCGAGCAGGATGGCCCGGATGCGGCCGACGACTTCCTCATGGAGCATGGGTCTGAAGTCCATTTGAATGCAAAAATGAAGCTATATGCGAATTAATGCAAGTTCCAGCTTGTAAATCGATCATTTTGCATTCAAAAATGTAGAAAAGCAGAAGGACATGAGGAAATGGACCAGCAGGTGGTGGCGGAAGACCTCGTTTTCGAGCGCCAGGACGGTATCGGGCGGATCACCTTCAACCGCCCGCAGGCGCGCAATGCCTTCACCTTCGCGATGTACGAGCGGCTCGCCGCGATCTGCGAGGAGATCAACGACGATCACGCGATCAAGGTGCTGGTGCTGCGCGGGGCCGGCGACAAGGCCTTTGCCGCGGGCACCGACATCAATCAGTTCCGCGATTTCAAGTCGCCGCAGGACGCGATCGACTACGAAAACCGCATCGATCGGGTCCTGACCACGCTCGAGCAATGCCGCGTGCCGACGATAGCAGCGATCAACGGGTTCTGCACCGGCGGCGGCGCGGGCATCGCCGCGGCCTGTGATCTCCGCATCGGCACCCAAAGCGCGAAAATCGGCTTTCCTATTGCCCGCACGCTCGGCAATTGCCTGTCGATGTCCAATGTCAGTCGTCTCACCGCGCTGATCGGCGCTGCCCGCGTCAAGGATCTGATCTTCACCGCGCGCCTCGTCGACGCGACGGAGGCGGCCAGTGTCGGGCTGCTCGGCGAGGTCGTCGAGGATCTTACCGCGCTCGACAGGCGCGCCGACGAGGTTGCCCGATTGCTTGCCAGCCACGCGCCGCTGACGCTGAATGCGACCAAACAGGCCGTGGCGCGTCTGCAAAGGCGGCTGACGCCGGACGAGGGCGAGGACCTCATCCTGATGTGCTACACGAGCCAGGATTTTCGCGAAGGGCTCGATGCTTTCCTCACCAAGCGCGCGCCGCAATGGCGCGGCCAATAGGACGCCCCGATGCAAAGCGATCGCTCGCAATCAACCTCCGGCCGTTCGGGGCCGCTTGCCGGCCTCAAGGTCATCGATCTCACCCATGTCATGGCGGGGCCGACCTGCACTTTGATGCTGGCCGACATGGGCGCCGACGTGATCAAGATCGAGAAATCGCCGAACGGTGACGACACCCGCCATTCGGTGCCGCCGAAGATTGGCGACGAGGCGGCCTCCTTCCTGATGATGAACCGCAACAAGCGTGGCATCGTGCTGGATCTGAAGACCGAGGGCGGCAAGCAGGTGTTGCGGCGGCTGATCGCGGGCGCCGACGTGCTGGTCGAGAATTTTGCGCCGGGCGCCATGGAGCGCCTCGGCTTCGGCTACGAAGACCTGCACAAGCAGCATCCAACGCTGATCTATTGCTCGCTGTCGGGCTTCGGCCGCACCGGACCCTACAAGCACCGCCGCGGCTTCGATCTGGTCGCCCAGGCGATGAGCGGCATCATGAGCTTTACCGGCGAACGTCCCGATGGTCCGCCGGTGAAATGCGGCCCGCCGCTGTCCGACATCACCGCCGGCCTGCTGGCGAGCATGGGCATCCTCGCGGCCTACACGCACCGTCTCAAGACCGGCGAAGGGCAGTGGGTCGAGACCTCGCTCTATGAGGCCGCGCTGGTGCAGACCTACTGGCAATCCACGATAGCGCTGGCCGCTGGCACTGCGCCGCGTGCGATGGGTTCGGCCCATCCGCTCAACGCGCCGTACCAGGCCTTCGAGGCCTCGGACGGCTGGCTGGTGGTCGGCGGCGCCAACAAGAAGCACTGGCTGTTGATGCTGGAAGCCCTCGGTGCGAGCGAACTCGCCTCCGATCCGCGCTTCGTCACCGGGGCCGACCGCATGGCCAATCTGAAGGAGCTCGAAGCTGTCCTGAGCGAGCGCTTTCGCACCCGGACGCGGGCGCACTGGCTCGCTGCGCTGGACGAGAAGGGCGTGCCGTGCGGACCCGTGCACGACATGCTGGAGGCGCTTCGCGATCCGCAGACGCTGGCGCGCGAGATGGTCGTCGAGGTCGAGCATTCCACGCTCGGACCCGTGAAGACGATCGGCTTGCCGGTCAAGTTTTCGGAGACCCCGGGCAAAGTGCGCACGGGCGCGCCGGTCTACGGTGAGCATACAAGCGAGGTGCTGGTCGAGCACGGGTTCGACCAGAAGCAGATCGAAGCGCTCGAAAAAGAAGGCGCAATCGTCCTGGCATCAGGAAGACGCGAGGAACGCGTCGCCTGACCGGACGTCGAAAACAACAAGATACAAAAATCAGCTGGAGGACATCATGGGTCGGACGTCAACACTTCTGCTCTCCGCCGCCGCAATTGTGCTCGCCGGCACGATGCCGGCGCTCAGTGCCTGGCAACCGCAAAAGCCGATCGAGTTCGTAGCGACCGCCGGGCCCGGCGGCGGCACCGACAATCTCGCGCGCGCCGTGCAGAACATCATCACCAAGCACAAGCTGGTGGAGCAGCCGATCGTCGTCGTCAACAAAGGGGGCGGCAGCGGCGCGGAAGGCTATGTCTACGGCAAGGCGTCCGCCGGCGATCCCTACAAGGTGATCTTCGGCACGTCGAATGCCTGGCAGCAGCCGCTCGTCTCCAAGGTCGCCTTCAACTACACCGATCTCACTGCGATCGCGGCGATGGCGCAGGACGAGTTCCTGCTCTGGGTCAAGCAGGACGCGCCCTACAAGACGGCGGGCGACTATCTGAAGGCGGCCGCCTCGGGCGAATTCAAGATGGGTGGCGCGCAGTCGAAGGATACCGACGAGGTGCTGACCCGCATGATCGAGAAAGCCGGCCACATCAAGCTGACCTACATCCCCTTCAAGAGCGGCGCAGAGACTGCCGTGCAGCTCGCCGGCGGACACCTCGACTCCCACGTCAACAATCCCAGCGAAAGTCTCGGGCAATGGCGCGGTGGAACGCAACGACCGCTTTGCGTTTTCAGCCCGAAGCGGCTGCCGCAGGGCGCCAAGGTCACCGCGACCGAAGGCTGGGGCGACGTTCCGACCTGCGTCGAGCAGGGCCTCGACATCAAGCAATATGAGCAACCGCGGACGGTGTGGCTCCCCGGCAAGGTCACCCCGGACCAGGCCGCGTTCTATGTCGACCTCATGAAGAAGGTGCAGGCGACGCCGGACTGGAAGGACTACATCGAGAAAACCTCCCAGGTCGACACGTTCCTGACTGGCGCCGAACTCGACAAGTTCATCAAGGAGGACCTCGAGCACGTCAAGCAGGTCGCGGGCGAGCAGGGCTGGTTGGTCAAGTGAGGCGGCCGATGGCGTTCGATCGCGCAGCCGAGTTCAACCACCGTCCTCATCCTGAGGAGCCCGCCGCAGGCGGGCGTCTCGAAGGATGGCCGGGGATGGGATGTCGTCCGGAGCCGTCCTTCGAGACGCGCGCCAAAGCGCGCTCCTCAGGACGAGGACTGAGCAAACATCTGGCGCTTCGCTGGAGCGGCCCATGATCTCGCGCCGCGCCCTCGAACTTGCGACCGCCGTTCTCACCGGCAGCTTTGGTGTGGCCGTCGTCGTCTCCAGTCTCGATAACGGCATCGGCTGGTCAAGCGCGGGCGTGGACGCCGGCACGTTCCCGTTCCTGACCGGGATCATCATCGTGCTCGGGAGCTTCTACAACCTGGTGCGCGGTTTGATGCCGGTTGCGTCACTGGCGAACGTCCCCATCGCCATCACATCGATCGAGCTGCGCCGGCTTGCCGGCCTGTTCGTGCCGGCCGCGATTTTCGTGGCTGCGATTCCGTTGGCCGGGATGTACGTCGCCTCAGCCCTGTACATCTTCGCGGTGCTGGCGATCCCCAGACAACAATCCGTGCCGCGCGCGCTTGGCATGGCGGCGGCGACAGCGCTCGCGCTCTACGTCGTGTTCGAGCGCATGTTCCAGGTGAGCTTGCCGCACGGCGCGCTCGCCGCGGCGTTCGGCTTCTGACGGAGAGGCCGATGGACAACCTCGGAGAACTCCTTCACGGCTTTGGCATCGCGATCACGCTGCCGCATCTGGCGCTGATGGTGATCGGCGTGCTGCTCGGCATTCTCGTCGGCGTGCTGCCTGGGCTGGGTGCTCCGAACGGGGTGTCGCTGCTGCTGCCGCTGACCTTCGGCATGCAGCCGGTCTCTGCCATCATCCTGCTCTCCAGCATGTATTGGGGCGCGCTGTTCGGCGGGTCCGTGACCTCGATCCTGTTCAACATCCCGGGCGAGCCGTCGTCTGTCGCCACCACCTTCGACGGCTACCCGATGGCGCGCGATGGACGTCCGACGACAGCGCTCGCCACCGCCTTTGGCTCGGCGGCATTCGGCGCGCTGATCGGCGTCATCCTGATCACCTTCCTCGCATCGTGGGTCGCGCAGGTCGCACTCGCCTTCGGGCCGGCGGAATATTTTGCAGTCTATTTCCTGGCCTTCGCCAGCTTCGTCGGCATGGGCGGGGCGGCGCCGATCAAGACCGTCGTCGCACTGGCGATCGGCTTCGCCATTGCCGCCATCGGCATCGACACTGTCTCCGGCAGCGTGCGCCTCACGATGGGCGTCGACGAGCTGGTCAAGGGCGTGAACTTCGTCGTCGCGGTGATGGGCCTGTTCGGCATCGGCGAGCTGCTCGTCGCCGTCGAGGAAGAGTTTCATGCCCGCGCAGTCTCGTCGAAGATAGAGTGGCGCGAGGTGTTTCGTGCCGTCGGCCGCCTGCCGCGACATAGCGTTGCGCTGCTGCGGAGCGCGGCCATCGGATGCTGGATGGGGATCACGCCTGGCGGCCCGACTGCGGCGTCGTTCATGAGCTACGGCATCGCCCGACGCTTCTCGCGCCGTGGCCGATACTTCGGCACGGGAGAGGTCGAAGGCATCATCTCGCCGGAGACGGCCGATCATGCCGCCGGCACCAGCGCGCTTTTGCCCATGCTCTCGCTCGGCATTCCCGGCTCGGCCACCGCGGCCGTCATGATGGGCGGGCTCATGATCTGGGGCCTCAATCCCGGGCCGATGCTGT
This sequence comes from Bradyrhizobium sp. MI1.10, assembly GCF_055811035.1. Lineage (NCBI taxonomy): Bacteria > Pseudomonadati > Pseudomonadota > Alphaproteobacteria > Hyphomicrobiales > Nitrobacteraceae > Bradyrhizobium > Bradyrhizobium sp. MI1.10. Next base: position 43,882 of record NZ_JBVVPN010000006.1, on the reverse strand, counting down.
TCGTCGACCAAAAGGACTTTGTCTGGGGCCTGATTGCGTCGATGTATGTCGGCAACATCGTCGCCGTTGTGCTGGTGCTGCTGACCGTGCCGGTCTTTGCGGCGCTGATGCGGATTCCCTTCGTGATCATCGCGCCGCTGATCGTGATCATCTGCGTTGTCGGCGCCTATTCGGTGTCGAACTCCTATCTCGATGTCGTCATGATGCTCGGCTTCGGGATCGTCGGCTATCTCTTCAAGAAGCTGTTCTATCCGCTGGCGCCACTCGTGCTCGCGATCGTCATCGGCGACAAGGCCGAGGACGCGTTCCGGCAGTCGATGCTGATGTCCAAGGGATCGCTCGGGATATTCTTCGCCAACAAGCTGGTGACATGCCTGATCGTGGCGGGCATCGTGCTGTTGCTGCTTCCGCTCGTGCTGCAGCTTGCGCGCTTGCTGCGCAAGCCTGCGCCGTCGATCCACGAGACGACAGTCCAGAACACAGCTCGAGAGACCGCTCGAGAGAAGGTGATCATATGACCGCAAAGCCGCTCATTGCACTGGCAATGGGAGATCCCGCTGGCATCAGCCCGGAATTGACCGCAAAGCTCGTGGTGCAGGACGACATCCGCGCCCGCGGCCGGATCGTCGTGATCGGCGACCGGCGCGTCTTCGACCAGGGCGCGCGGATTGCCGGCGTCAAGCCGGAGCTGACCATGGTGGAGCAGGGGGCCGATTTGCGCGCGGCGGAGGGCGAGACGCTGTTCGTCGATCTCGGGCACCTCGATCCCGGCGAGGTCCAGCAGGGGATCGCGAGCCTCGCCGGCGGCAAGTTCGCGCTTGCCAACTACAAGCACGCGCTCGAACTCGGCCGCGACGGCCGGGTCGATGCCGCCTGCTTTACGCCGTTCAACAAGCAGGCGATGCGGCTGGCCCGCGCCGAGTATGACGATGAGATCGCGTTCTCCGCCGAAGTGGTCGGACTCAAAACTCCCGCAAGCGAGTTCAATGTGCTGGACCGGCTCTGGAATGCCCGCGTGACGTCCCACATCCCGCTCAAGGACGTCGCCGCGCGACTGTCCGGCGAACGTATCCATCGCGCGCTCAAGCTGACTGATGCCTGCATGCGCAATGCCGGCTTCGCCCGGCCGCGCATCGCGGTCGCCGGTCTCAATCCGCATGCCGGCGACGGCGGTAATTTCGGCCGCGAGGAGATCGATGTCATCGCACCCGTGGTCGCGGCCGGCCAGCGCGAGGGCATTGCCGCCGAAGGGCCGTTCCCGGCCGACACCGTGTTCCTGCGCGCCAAAAGCGGCGCCTTCGATGCAGTGCTGACGATGTATCACGACCAGGGCCAGATCGCGATGAAGCTGATGGGCTTTGATCGCGGCGTGACGTTGCTCGGCGGCTTTCCATTTCCGATCTGCACGCCGGCGCACGGCACTGCCTACGACATCGCCGGCCAAGGCATTGCATCAGTCGGTGCCAGTCGTGCCGCGGTGTTGCTCGCCGCGGAGATGGCCGTGCGTCGCGTCGCCTGATTTCTCCGACGGGGAGGTGGGCGCCTGCTTGTGTCTGCGGTGGCCGCGCAGTTTCGGACTTTCCGGGAAGAAGTGGAAACTTCCGTCCTCGTAACGAGTTGCCGTCGCATGAACGTCTCCAATCTCGGAGTTGGAACATGGTCGACGACGACCCGCTACGAACGGCGGTGGATATTGCTTGGTCCGTTTACCGCGCCCGGCATCGCCACGTCGATGCCGCGGATAGTCGTCGCTGCCTGCTTGAGCGTCATCTGCAAGGGAGATGGAAAGCGCGCGGGAGCGATGCCGAAGAACTCACGCAATTCGGGATTGCCTTCCTCGATCGGCTTCCTGACGACGAATGTTGAGGCTCATGGAAGGGCTCGTCTGCCGGGTCGCGGCCGCAAGTGCCAGGCCGAATTGGACGCTGCTCGCGATTTCGAACCTTCTGTCCGCCGCGATCATTCTGGTCGTGCGTGCGGCGGTTTAACGGGTAGCCTCTCATGCGCATCGCTCAGATTGCTCCCCTCGCCGAAAGCGTCCCTCCGAAACTTTACGGCGGCACCGAGCGGGTAGTGGCCTGGCTGGTGGATGGGCTGGTCGAGCTCGGCCACGAGGTCACGCTGTTTGCGAGCGGCGATTCCAGGACGAATGGTGCGCTTCATCCGGTTTGGCCACGCGCGCTGCGTCTCGGGCGGAAGGGGGCGGACCCGACGGCCGCGAGCGCCATGCTGATGGAGGCGATTGCAAGGCGTGCGAAGGAGTTCGACGTGATCCACGCGCATGTCGACTGGCTGTCGTTGCCGTTGCTCAGCCGTCTCGGCGTGCCGTTCCTCACGACCATGCACGGTCGCCTCGACTTGCCCGGGCTACCCGACGTAGCCAGGCAATTCCCTGAAGCATGCTTTGTGTCGATTTCCGATCATCAGCGCCTGCCGCTTCCCGATGCGAAATGGATCGGAACCATCCAGCACGGGCTGCCGTCCAACCTGTTTCGTCCGTCCTACGAACAGGGGTCCTATTTGGCGTTTCTCGGGCGTCTCACCGCAGACAAAGGTCCGGAAGACGCCATTCGCATCGCACGTGCGGTCCAGATGCCCCTCCGCATCGCCGCGAAGGTCCCCCGCGCCGAGACAGCCTACTTCAGGAAGCACATCGAGCCCAACATCGACGGTAAGAACATCCAGCTTGTTGGTGAAGTCGATGACGCGGAGAAACAGCCCTTCCTTGCCGAAGCCGCTGCGCTGTTGTTTCCGATCGACTGGCCGGAGCCGTTTGGGCTGGTCATGATCGAAGCGATGGCATGCGGAACCCCGGTGATCGCCTATCGCTCCGGCTCTGTCCCCGAAGTCGTCGAGCACGGATTGACAGGCTTCATCGTCGAGAACGAGGAGCAGGCCGTCAGGGCAGTCGGCGAATTGGGCAAGCTGGATCGAAGGAAGGTGCGCGCCCGCTTCGAGGAGCGCTTTTCCGCGAGCCGAATGGCGAGGCAGTACGAAGACCAGTACCGCAAACTGGCTGCCGCCGCGGCTCGGGAGTTGATCACTGAACCGTCGGAAACGTGAAAGGACCCGGCGATGTCGCTCGGAAAAGCGGGGCAGATTTGCATCTTTCTGGTCTTCGCTCTGGCTGCGCCGCCGGCGTTCGCCGCGGAGATCGACGCCGCTGCCATCAAGGTCGCTGAGCCGTCGAAGAAAACCCTGTCGAACGATAAGCCGACCGCGGCGGGTGTCCGGTTGCAGGTCCTGCTGGACCGCGCGCACTTCTCGCCCGGCGAGATCGACGGCAGGTTCGGCGAGAACGCCAAAAAGGCGTTGCGGGCCTATGCCGAAGCGCGGCAGCTGCCGGTTTCGGACACCGTGACGGACGATGTCTGGACCGCGTTACGGGCGGACGACCGGCCGGTGACGATGACCTATGCCATCACCGAGCAGGACGTGGCGGGTCCTTTCCTGAAAAAGCTGCCGTCGAAGATGGAGGACATGATGGAGCTTACAAAGCTAGGCTTCACCAGTGCGCGCGAGGCCCTGGCCGAGAAATTTCACATGAGCGAGCAGCTCCTGGCCGCGCTCAACTCCGGGCGCCATTTCGATCGCGCCGGCGACACCATCGTCGTGGTGGACACATCAGGCGCAGGCGAGGGCATCTCCACCAAGGCCGACAGGATCGAGGTCGACAAGGTCAGGCAGACTGTAAAACTGTTCGACAAATCGAATGCGCTGATCGGATTTTATCCCGCGACGGTCGGCAGCGAAGAGAAGCCGTCGCCTTCAGGCACGCTCAAGGTCACGGAAGTCAGCCGAAATCCGTACTATCGCTACAATCCCGCTTATCGTTTCAAGGGCGTCCATTCCCGCAAGCCCTTCACCATCAAGCCCGGCCCGAACAATCCGGTCGGCACGGTCTGGATCAACCTGTCTGCCGAGGGCTACGGCATTCACGGCACGCCTTCGCCGGAGAAGATTTCCAAGGCGGAATCTCACGGCTGCGTGCGTCTGACCAATTGGGATGCCGAGCGCGTCGCCGGCCGTGTCTCGAAAGGCACGCCGGTGGCATTCGTGGGCAGCCCCGGATGAACGAACGCCTCGAGGTGGCAACGCCGCTCGCCGATTGTGCGCTATTTCGGGATCGGCATCGTCAGCTCCTTGTCGGCCGTATCCACCACGAAGACAGCCAGCAATTTTGCGGGTTCGGTGTCGCTGGCATTGGCGCTGACGGCATGACGGTCGCCGGGTTTTTCAGAGAAGTTCTCGCCCTTGTGAAAGACCTTGGCGGGGCCGTCATTGACCTGACTGCGGATCGCGCCTTCCAGGACGGTGGCGTAGATGAAAGCCGAGGGCGCGTGGATGTGGGCCGGCGAGGAGCCTCCGGGACCATACTCGACCAGCACGCCTTTCATGCTCTTCCCCGGGACATTGGGCAGCGCCTGGTCGAACACGACGGTCACCTTGGCCGTGGGGGCCGCCGTCTCGGCGGCATGGGCCGTCAGGAATGATGCGGCATAGACAGCGGTTGCGATCAGCAATTTGCGCATGGGAGTCTCCTCAAAGCCTCGCGAGCCATGTTGCGAGCGACGTTTTGCCGAGCCGCGCCTCGCCGAGAGGGTTCAGCGATGTGTCGTCGATGGGAGCGCCGTAGTACGGCGCCTTTGGGTCTCCCACCACGGGTCGAGCGTCGCCGGACGCCTTCAGGCGCCGTGCGATGAATTCGTTGAAGGGCGCCTTCTCAGGTCCTGCGATATCGATCGTGCCGTTGAGCGGCTGGCCCATCGCGACCTCTGCGAGGCGATCAGCCACGTCGTCGGCCGCGATGGGTTGAAACAATGCCGTGGGAACGACGATCCGGCCCTCGGCCGCACCCATGTCACCGATGGCGCTGAGGAATTCGAAGAACTGGGTGGCGCGGACGATCGAATAGGGGACCGGAGATGCCTTGACGATGGTCTCCTGCGCCAGCTTGGCACGAAAATAGGCGATGTCGGGCGAGCGCTCGGTCCCGACGATCGAGAGCGCCACATGATGCTTCACGGCCGCAGCCGCCTCGGTCGCAGCGAGGTTTTTGCTCGAACGCTCGAAGAATTCAAGCACGGCGGCAGGCTCCCAGGACGGCGCGTTGGCAACGTCAACCACGACATCCGCACCCGCCAGCACTGCTGCGAGGCCTTCCCCGGTCACGGCGTTCACGCCTGACTTCGGCGAAGCCGCAACAGCGTCGTGGCCTTGTTGCTTGAGCTTCGTTACGAGCTTGGATCCGATCAATCCGGTCCCGCCGATCACGACGATCTTCATGGCCTATCTCCTCGGCACGTTGCGAGCGCGAGCCTTTCAGGATCGACGGCGCCCGCGTCGCGAAAGCGATGAGGCGACTCTTACCGGGGAAATGGGGCAGGCTCTTGCCTGTAACCGGCCTGCCTTGTCCAAAAATGCTGAAGACGTCTGTCCAATCGCCGATAGATAAAGTTGCGTATCGAAATAGTCCGACGCACGGAGCGCACCGCTGACGCCGGCATCCGCCAGCGGCGCTCGCTAGATTGCAGCACGTCCTTCTCGTTGGCGTTCGGTTACAGACGGCATTCGCACCACGCAGCGGAACCCGACATGGCCGGTCGAGGTATCGACCGGCTCGGCGTGCCGCGCAGCCGGGCGATATCGGCGGCAATAGTTCGGCGCGCAAAGATGCGAGCCGCCCTTGAGGACCCTGCGCGGAATCTGGATGTCGGGGAGGCGAGGGTCGTAGCTTGTGTGCTCACCGCCGCCGCGGGGATTTTTGGGGATGCAGCAGGGCTTTGCAGCGTCGGCGGCGTGCTTCGACGACCACCAGTCGGAGGTCCACTCCCAGACGTTGCCGATCATGTCGTAGAGACCGTAGCCGTTCGGCGGGAAGGCCATGACCGGCGAGGTACGCTCGTACCCATCCTCGCCGAGATTCTGGACGGGGAAGTTGCCCTGCCAGATATTGGCCATGTGCTTGCCGCCCGGCACCAGCGCATCGCCCCAGGCGTATTCCTCCGCCTCGAGGCCGCCACGCGCGGCGAACTCCCACTCCGCCTCCGTCGGCAAGTCCTTGCCGGCCCAGTGGGCATACGCTGCCGCATCGCTAAAGGAGACGTGAACGACCGGATGGTCGTCGAGGTCCTTGATGTTGCTGCCGGGACCATAGGGATGGCGCCAGTTGGCGCCGCGCAGGAAAGTCCACCACTGGCTCCAGTCGGTGAGATCGGTGATGCGCGGCGGCGGGGAGAACACCAGCGATCCCGCGTAGAGCATCTTCGCCAGCGCGCCCGGATAGTCCTTCGGATCCGGAACGACCTGCGCCTCGGTGACATGGCCGGTTGCGTTGACGAACTGCTTGAACTGCCGGTTAGTCACGGGCGTGCGGTCGATCCAGAAGCCGTCGACAGCGACGCGATGGCTCGGCGCTTCCTCGGGATAATGATGGTCGGATCCCATGCGAAAGGTTCCGCCGGGAATGAAGACCATCTCGCCGGTCTTCAAATCATCCGGCAACCACTCGCAGTGATCCAGATCCGCTCGCAACATGGTGGAAGCTCCGATACCCGCATTCCACCCGATGCTACTGCGCTACCTCTGGCAGACTTCGACGATGGCTCCTTGTCCGGCCCATTGGACGCATTGTCTGGTCCCCCACTTTTTTGGCGCTCCGGGCAGAGGAGGACGCTGCATTGCGTCCACATCTCTTTCCTTTGCACGCACGTCTTCGAACACGCGGCAAATCCATGCCGCGTGCGCTCTGCCACCCGCAGAACGCTTCCGCTTAATATCGCTAAGGTTGCAAATGATACCCGAAGATTGGACGGCTGTGATGTGCAATTTGTGCCAGTCTGCCCGGACAGTGAGACCTAATGCCCCATGGCTCAGATCCTTCAGTGCAGAGGCATTTGAGAGCAAATCTTGCGACAAATTCGGCGATGACTTGCCTGAAAACGCGAAGTCAGCTTGTCGTACCCACCTCGCGTTGTAGTGGTACTTCGCTATCGCGTGCCGCAGAATTGTCGCGCTTCAGTAACACGGTACAGCCATGGGGCAATTCCTTCTGGTTGATTCGCGCAAGCTGGATGGTTTCGAAGGTCTTCAGCAGGCCGTCCACGGCTCGCATGTCGATGTGATGCAACTCGGCCGCGGTCGGTTGCGCGGAACTTTATCCCATGTCGGCATCGGCGACTTCTCGCTCAGCATTGGTGCTTTCAACGTCGGCATGCGCACGCAGCGGGTTTCCAGCGACGACAGACTGATCATCGGGATGCTGCTCGCGGCCGAAGAGCGCGTCGCCCACTGGTCGTTCGACATGCAGCTCAATGATGTGCTCGTCATTCCGCCGCGGCTCGAACATGACGGTGTTTTTCACGGCGGCTCCGCCTACGCCGCCATGCGATTCGACATCAACGAGGTCGCGACGCTGTTCGGCGGAGAAGCACGGCTAAGCGATCCCGACACCTGGCGCAGCCGCGGTCATTTCCGCGCGCACATCGAGACCGGCGCGATCGCCTCGCGCCGCCTGGTCCGGATCATGTCGCACCTGCGCGACAACAAATATGGGCTGACGCTATCAACTGCCGATTTCTGGAAACGATCGATCGCCGAATGCATGGCTGCCAACGTCGCGTCGTCGCTGCCACCCGACGGGAATGGCTGGCTCCCTTCCGCACGCCGGCTGATCCGCAAGGTCGAGGAGTTTCTCGACGACGCCGGCACCCGTCCGGTGCACGTGTCGGAAATTTGCGCGGCGCTCGGCGTATCGCGGCGCACCCTCCACCGCGCCTTTCAGGAGGTATTCGGTCTCGGTCCGGTCACCTTCCTCAGGCACAAGCGTCTCTGCGCTGTTCATTCGATCCTGCACCAGAGCGCACCTGGCTCGACCACCGTGACAGCCGTCGCCATGCAACAGGGCTTTTACGAGCTCGGCCGGTTTTCGCAATATTACCTGGCAATGTTCGGGGAGCGTCCGTCGCAAACGCTTGGAATTGCGACGGTGCAGCCCGTCGAAGACGATATCACCAGAACCTAGCGCTCTGAGTCTGGACCGCGAACGACGCCATGATGGCATGCGTGCCGGTGTTTTGCCGGCGTGAAACGGCGAAAAAAACCGTCATGAAAACAACCAGATGGCTACTGTGCATGGGGTTGTTTTCACAGTTTTGAGTTGGATAGGCAGGCCGCCTTCAGCTTTACGCCCCGCAGACGATCACGCCATACCAGCCCAGACCCCGATAGGTCTCGTAGCCCGGGGTGGCATGGAACGCGACCAGCGTGCCCGAGCCGTCCTGATAGAAGCCGGAACGCTGGCCATTGAGCGACAGCGAGATGCGTTCGCTGAGAATGCCTTGTCCGTCGGAAGCGGCGATCACGCGAAGATTGGAGTCGACCAGCAGCACGCGCGCCTTGTCGCTGTCGCCGACACGCACGCCTTGCACGATGGCGCGGGCCTGTGCCTCCCAGTCGAAATGGATGGCGAGCACCCCGATCGGCGCGCCGTTGGCCTGTCCACCGGCGCGGACGCTGGCGCAATAGGTCGCGACCTGGGCATTGCCGAGCAGCGGCTGGTTCTCGACGTCGCCGGCGACATAGTCGTCGCCGGAGCGCAGGGTCTTGGCCTCGCGAAACCATTTGGTGTGGGCGACGTTCTGGCCGACGGCGTGAAACCGGTCGGCGCGGCCGTTGGCGATGACGTTGCCATCGAGGTCGCAGAGCCAGAGGTCGAGATAGACGGTGTAGGCCCCCAAGATCACGCCGAGACGCTGCGAGGCATGGGACACGGCCGCGCCGTCGGGCGAGGCCGCGCAATCGACCAACGCGGAATCGGTCGCCCACCAGCGCACGTCGCAGGTCCGTTCATAGAGGTTGCGGTCGATGAGCTCGATGGCGTTGAGCGACAAATCGACCATGCGCTCGCCGCGCGAGCGCTGGCTCATCCGGTCGATCGAGGAGACGAGATCGCCAGTCCGTTTCGTCAATTGGCTTTCGAGCTCGCGGGCGATGGTCTCGACCTGCTGGCCGACGCCACGGACCTCCTGCGCCACCACGGCGAAGCCCGCGCCCTGTGCGCCGGCACGCGAGCTTTCGATCAGCGCGTTCAGTGCCAGCATCTTCATCTGGTTGGTGATCTGCTGGATCGACTTGGTCTTATCGACCGCGATCTGGTTGACCTCCGCCGTAAGGCGGTTGATCAGCGCGGAGATGTCGGAATCATCCTCGGCGGATTCATTTGCGATCGGCTTGGCTTTGAGACCCAGCGCAGCAGACATCGGGGGCTTCCCTTGGCAATGAGGTCTGATCTGCAACGAACCCGGAACAATCACTGACAGATCGAATACAATTCTTTTTCGAAGATTCCGCCTAACGCCTGCTTAATTTGCTGTTTTGCGGAATGCTCAAATGATAGTCAGTCCGCGCAGCAAAGCGGCAATCCACCGCTTTGTGCGGCGCAGACATTGCAAATCCCGGGGGATTGCGGGCCAATCGTTCCGTCGGCCGGGCGATGCAATACCTCCGGCTCCCAGGTTCCTCAAACCGACCGCTGTTCATGACGCCGCCCGCCACCGCCTTGCCCGTCGAAGCGCCCCAGGCGTTCCTGGGAGTGGCGCGCTCGCTCACCGACAAGCTCTGGCGTGACCGGCTGGATGCGCGCGGGGCGGCGAAGGCGCTTGCCATCGTGCAGCGCCACCAACTGCCCGAGCTGCTGGCGCGGGTGCTGGCAGGTCGCGGTGTCGACAGCGATGCCGTCGCCGATTTCCTCGATCCAACCATCCGCAAGCTCCTACCGGACCCGTTCACGGTGACGGAGATGGAAGCCGCCGCGAAGCGGATCGCGGATGCCGCAGGGAACGGCGAGAAGGTAGCGATCTTCGGCGATTACGATGTCGACGGCGCGACCTCGGCGGCGCTGCTGACCTGGCATCTGCGCCATTGCGGGCTTGACCCGCTGATCCACATTCCCGACCGCATCTTCGAGGGCTACGGGCCCAACACGGAAGCCGTGCGTGCGCTGGCCGAAAAGGGCGCCACGCTGCTCGTCACCGTCGATTGCGGCACCACCAGCATCGAGCCGCTCGCCGAAGCAAAACGTCTCGGCATGTCCGTCGTCGTGATCGACCATCACCAGGCCGGCACGGAGCTGCCGCTGGTCGATGCGCTGGTCAATCCGAACCGGCTCGACGATCTCTCCGGCCTCGGCCATCTCGCCGCCGTCGGCCTCGTGCTGGTGACGTTGGTCGCGGTCAATCGTGAATTACGCCAGCGCGGCTTCTGGACCGCGGAGATGCCCGAGCCGGATTTGCTCGGCATGCTGCATCACGTTGCGCTCGGCACGGTTGCCGACGTCGCGCCGCTGATCGGTCTCAACCGCGCGTTCGTCGCCAAAGGCCTGATCGCAATGCGGCGGCGCGACCATGTCGGCCACACCGCGCTGATGGACGTGGCGCGGCTCAACGGCCCGCCGGAGGCCTGGCATCTCGGCTTCATGCTGGGGCCGCGCATCAATGCCGGCGGCCGCATCGGCCGCGCCGATCTCGGCGTGCGGCTGCTTTTGGAGGGTGACAGCGTCGAGGCCGCGCGGATCGCCGCCGAGCTCGACCGCCTCAATAGCGAGCGCCGTATCATCGAGCAGGCGGCCGAAGCGCAGGCCGAAGCCGAGGCGCTCGCCTCGATCGGGCTCGAGGACAAGATCGGCGTGATCGTGACGGCCTCCGAAGGCTGGCATCCCGGCGTGGTCGGTCTCGTTGCGTCCCGGTTGAAGGAGAAGTTCTCGCGGCCCGCCTTCGCGATCGCGCTGGAGCCCGGCGGCATCGGCACCGGCTCCGGCCGCTCGATTGCCGGCGTCGATCTCGGCAAGGCAGTGCGCCAGGCGGTCGCCGACGGCATTCTGCTCAAGGGCGGCGGCCACGCCATGGCCGCGGGCGTCACGCTGCGCAAGGAAAAGCTCGCCGAATTTCGCGCCTACCTCGAGCATGCGTTGGCCCGCGACGTTGCCGAGGCGCGCCACGTCAACGAGCTCTACATCGACGGCGCGGTCTCCGCGCGCGCGGTGACGACCGAGCTTGCAACGACGCTCAACCGCGCCGGTCCCTTCGGCAGCGGCAATCCGGAAGTCGTGTTGGCGCTGCCGGCGCACCAGCTCGTCTATGCCGACGAGGTGGGACAGGCACATTTGAGGCTACGCTTCAAGTCGGGCGACGGCGCCATCGTCAACGGCATCGCGTTCCGTTCGATCGGACAGAAGCTCGGCAATGCGCTCGTTGCCAATCGCGGCCAGCAATTGCATGTCGCGGGATCATTGTCGCTCGATCGCTACCAAGGCGCCGAGCGTGTGCAATTCCGCGTCGTCGACGTCGCGCTACCCGACCAGGGACCATCCATGATTAGATAGGTCCGGCAAACAACAAAAAACGAATAGCAAAAAAGGGAGTGAACATGGCAGGGCAGGTTGAGGGCAAGGTCGCGCTGGTGACCGGCGGCGCCTCTGGCATCGGCGAGGCCGTCGTCGAGATGTTCGCGCGCGAGGGCGCCACCGTCATCGCCACCGACATCGACGAGCTGCGCGGCCCCGAGCTCGCCAATAGCATCACCAAGGCCGGTGGCAAGGCGATTTTCCTGGAGCAGGACGTCACCAGCGAAGAGCGCTGGATCGAGATCACAGCCGAGATCGCGAAGCGCTTTGGCCGGCTCGATATTCTCGTCTCCAACGCCGGCACCGGCATTGCCGTGCCCTCGATCGTCGACATGACGCTCAGCGATTGGCGCAAGCAGAACGCGATCAACCTCGACGGCGTCTTCCTCTCGGTCAAGCATTGCCTGCCCCTGATGCGCAAGACCGGCGGCGGCTCGATCGTCATGATGTCCTCGCTTGCGGGCCTGCGCGGCGCGCCCGGGCTGTCGGCCTATTCAGCGACCAAGGGCGGCGTGCGGCTGTTCGCAAAGTCGATCGCGATGGAGTGCGCGGCGGCCTGTGACGGCATCCGCGTCAACTCCGTCCATCCCGGCATCATCGACACGCCGATTTGGGGCAAGATCCCGACGGGCGCGACCGGCAACCAGGGCAATGCGCCGATCGATCCCGAGGAGCGTGCGCGCGTCGTAACGCCGCTCGGCCGCGCCGGTCAGGCTGCGGAAATTGCCTCTGGCGTGCTGTATCTGGCCTCCGATGCCTCGCGCTACGTCACCGGCAGCGAGCTCGTCATCGACGGCGGCATGAATGCTGGCGGCGTGCCGCGGCGGCAATAGCCCGCCGCGCGGGCTGCGAAGGGCAGGGTGGCGCCCGCGGGGGCTGACGCGCAGGCGTCGGACCTGTACAACGCGGGCGTCGTCCGATCGACAGAGGTGTCCTTCCGCCATGGCGCACAGCCTTCACTCTTCGTCATCCACGCCAGCAACGTTTCGATCGAACCGTCCGGATCTCGCGAGCGACGCGATCCGCAGCGCGCGCGAGGATCTTGCCGCCTGCTTTAGGATGGCGGCGCGCAACGGCTTTGAGGAGGGCATCTGCAACCACTTCTCGGCCGTGGTGCCGGGCCATGACGATCTCTTCCTGGTCAACCCTTACGGCTACGCCTTCCGCGAGCTGACCGCGTCAAAACTTCTGATCTGCGACTTCCACGGCAATGTGCTCGAGGGCGAGGGCGTGCCCGAGGCGACCGCGTTCTACATCCATGCCGAGATGCACAAGCGCCTGCCGCGCGCCAAGGTCGCCTTCCACACCCACATGCCCTACGCCACGGCGCTGTCGATGACCGAGGGGGATCCGCTGATCTGGGCCGGCCAGACCGCGCTGAAATTCTACGGTCGAACGGCCGTGGACCGCGACTACAACGGCCTCGCACTCGACAACCGCGAAGGCGCACGCATCGCGTCGGCCGTGGGGGATGCCGACATCATCTTCATGAAGCATCACGGCGTGATGGTGCTGGCGCCGACCATCGCGGAGGCCTGGGACGATCTTTATTATCTCGAACGCGCCGCCGAGGTGCAGGTGTTGGCGATGTCGACCGGGCGACAGGTGCTGCCGGTCGATCCCGCGATTGCGGCCGAAACCTACAGGCAGATGCGCGAGGGCGATTCCGAATCCGCGCGGCTGCATCTTGCCGCAATCCGCCGCCAGCTCGATGCGGAAGAGCCGCAGTACCGGCACTAGCGATCGCGTCGTAGCCCGGATGGAGCCATAACTAAGACCCCTGGCGCAGCTTCGCCAGCACCTTCAGCCCGCCATAGCCGTCCGCAGGCGTGATGCCCGCGCGCTGCTGAAAGTCCTTGATCGCTTTCATGGTGTCGTTGCCGACACGGCCATCGGTGCCGCCGGTATCGAAACCCGCCTTGGTCAGGCGCGTCTGCATCTCCTGCACCTCGGCGAGCGTCAATGCGCGCTCGGAGCCGGGGAATGGCTGGATGAAAGGCGGGGCGCCGAGGCAGCGGTCGCCGAGATGGCAGATCGCCAGCGCATAGTTCATCGAGGGATTGTAGCTCTTCACCGCGTTGAAATTCGGTCCCAGCAGAAATGTCGGCCCGCCCGCAACCGGCGTCCACATCTGCGCGGATGCGGAGGCTTGCGGAAACGGCTGGCCGTCGGCGCGGGTGACGCCGGCCGCCTGCCAAGCCGCATAGGTCCGGCTGCCGCTCATCTCACCGGGCGTGCGCACCTCGTAGCCCCAATGCTCGCCGCGGTGCCATTTGCCGCGATTGACGAGATATTTTGCGGTCGAGCCCAACGCGTCGTCGGGCTTGCCGAACGGCGACACCTTGCCGTCGCCGTCATAGTCGATGCCGACATTGAGCCAGACTTCCGGCATCCATTGCGAATGCCCCATTGCGCCGGCCCAGGATCCCTGCATCTGCTCCGGCGTGCTCCAGCCCTTGTCGACAATGCGCAGCGCGTTGATCAGCTCGGTTTCCCAATAGGCTTTTCGGCGCGGCTCGTTCCAGGCGAGGGCGGCGAGCGAGGGAAACACCGGCGTCATGTGGTTCTGCTGCACCAGCGGATCGCCATAGGCGGACTCGACGCCCCACAGCGCCAGCAGCGTACCGCGCCCGACGCCGAAATCGCGCTCGATGCGCGCGAGCAGCGCCTCGTTGTTCTTCAGCGCGATCTTGCCGTTGATGATGCGCCAGTCGGAGACGCGGCGATTGATGTATTGCCAGACCTGCTCGTGGAATTCGGGCTGGTTGCGCATTTGCTTGAAGACGCTCATGTCGGGCTCGACCCGCGCCATCGCGCGCTGCCATGTCGCAGCCGAGATGCCCTTGGCCATTGCACGAGCGCGAAAACCCTCACGCCATTCCTCGAAGCCCGGAGGCGCGGCCAGGATGCGCGTTGGGAATGCGATGAGGGCGGCTGCTCCGAGCGTCGATCGAAGCAGAGCGCGGCGGCTGCGAGAGGATATAGAATCAGCGTGTTTCATGGATGCATTCTAGCGGGAAACATGGCGGCTGTGACCGGTTCCTGGAACTGGAGGAACAGACGCGGGCCCCGCGTTCCCCGGAACAAACTGTCGCACTCCCGCATTCCCCCAGCACCAATTTGGAGGAGAAGAAGATGAGGAAATATCTGTTTGCCGCGGCCATGGTCACCGCCATCGCTGCGCCTGCTTTTGCCGACGAAGTCGGCGTTCACGTCGGTCCGGTCGGTGCCGGCGTGACGGTCGGACAGTCTCACGAATATCGTGAGCGGGACCGCGATCGCGACCGCACCACCGTCATCAAGGAGCGTGAACCTGCCGATCGCACCACGGTGATCAAGAAGGAAGATGAATTCGGCAATCGCAGCAAGACCGTGATTCATCACGACAACGACTGATGGAGTGGGGGGGGGGGGGGGGGGGGGGCGCGGCGGGCGGGCGGGGGCGGGGGGGGCCCCGCCGGGGGGGGGGGGGGGGTGGGAGGGCCGCCCCCGGCGCGGCGAAGAGGCCGACG